>JBEIDF010000012.1:0-36510 GCA_040383605.1 Lewinellaceae bacterium | reverse complement strand
GGTTCGGAATGTCACCAGCCACCAACAGCCGGAACGTCGGCACCGCGCCGCCGCCAGATGTCGGCCCGGCAAATACAAGGTTGGCCAATTGCGTCACCAGCGCCGCAGTCAGCGTACCTGAAGAAGTCACCGGTGAGCCGCTTACGCTGAACAAACTCGGCATCGCAAGCCCTACACTCGTAACGGTGCCCCCAGACGCCGAAGGAATAGGTTCCGCCTGCCAGCCATTTACCGCATCCCATGTCAGTACATGTCCATCCGTTGTACCAGAGTATGGCGCCCATTCATCTCCATTATGCCGCAATATTTGTCCCAGCAAACCATCCGGCAGATTCATGCCGTCACCCCCTTCCCCCGTGTACTTGTTGAGAACAGAATACAAAACGTAGGCATCTTTTGGGAAATCGTAATCAATAGTCTTGCTGGTAACTGATAGCGATGTATCCCCGGCGTTGGCGGTGGCCGACACAGTAAATCCTTCAATTCGGCCGTTTTGGGGATTGACAAGAAATATATCATCACCGGCAAGGTAGGCATTAGCCTTCACGCCGAATTTCAGCGGAATAGAGGTCACTACACCGGAAGTAACTGCTCCAGAAAGATAATTGGTGGCTTGCGTTGCCAGTCCCAGTTCTGCCAGCCCGCCGGGCGTGCCTTTCACATTGCTTTCGGTCTGAAATTGTCCGGATGATCCACCGCCGCCTGGTGCAGTCGTAGGATAAGTTGTTGGGTCTGGCACGCGCACAATCGGCCCCGAATTATGGCCGCGGTTCACTCCGGCCGCATACCAGGTGCCGGTAGCCACGCCCGTCTGTGTCTCAAATTCGGCCTGCATCAACAGGTAGCCAATGTTATCTGTTGTCACGATCCGCGAATGCGGAAAGATATTACTGCCGGCTATTCGACCATCCAGCAGGCGCAAGGGTTTATCCTGCCCGGAGAGTATTTCAGCGGCAATCAGGTTCCCAAACTCAAAGTTAGTCGCGTCAGTCCCTTGGCGCCAGGTGGCCGTTGTATCAGTCCACGCCGATCCGTTTGCGCTGGTCTGCAATTTCACGGCCGTCCAAGGCTTCACAGCATGCCCAAACAAGGAGTTGAAATCAACCGCTTCACTATTACCAGTGTTTGTATTACTGACCGTATAATATCGGTTGGACTCGTAATTGTTCGCATCGTCAGTTTTCAGCATGATGAAAACCAAGTCGCTGAAACGCCAGTCATTTACCGTTACCCCTTGATTATTGCCCGTGTTTTTTTCACCGGCAAGTGTATCAAAGTCAATTGTCAACGATTGTACCCCGGATGGCAGCACAGGTGTAACGATTGAAAAATCGAGAAAAGTGGTAGCCGTAGTGCCATAAAAAAAATCCGTACTGATCTCGTAGTACACGCTGCTGATCTCCCACGCCTGCGGCTCCCTGATAATGATATTAATTGGATTGCCTGACCCATCTACACCCGGATCCGTGAAAGAGCGCAGCCGATGCCCCGTATCCAGTACAATATCCGCGCGAAAAATATATCGCCACGGATCAGTGTACCCGGAAATGCTGAGGTCGAAGTACACCCTTCCGGAAATCCGAAAGTACGTAGTAGAATCAAATTCAATATTGGATAAGGAGGTAGGGTTGTTGTTCCCCGAGGTCTTAAACCACTTGTACCCCAATCCCTCGAGGTAGTTTTTGTTGGTTCGGTGATCGTAGCGTACCAGCGTCCTTTTGATCGCCGGAAGGTAATTGAATACCACCGTGCTAATTTTGTGTCCGATCGCCGAATTGTTTATCAGCTTATCCGATTGCGCATTGATCACACTGGAAATAAGCGATCCTGCAGCGCTGTACCGCCTTTCCGGGTAATTATCCAGCGAACGTTCGTTGATCTGCTCAAAACGATAGGAGCCGCCGGAAAATATAAGCCTGGCACACCAGTGACGACAGATAATTTCCAGCACCTCATAGCACGATTTGAACTCCCACACATCCCCGGCATCTGCGCCGGTACGCTTCGAAAATACCTCGCCGGATACCCGCGTGAGCGCCAACGGGTCTTTACCGGCAGCCGGCGCGCCAATAGTGGAATCAACCCAGTTTACAACCGTGCGGAGGAAGATGCCGGATGGAAAATAGATAGTCGAAAGTCCGTCTTTTTTCAAACAATTCAATACATGCTCTAATACCGGAACGTTCCCGTAAGGCGTAGCCGTCGGGAAGGAGCCAACTGCATAATCAATGCCTTTCAGCCTGGCAAGTCCGTCGGTAGCAGTAATCTTGAAGGTGTAAGCATCCGCCAAATCCTCGAACCCGCTCAAATCCGGCAGCACATATCCGCACCAGTACAATGAGTACCCTGTGCCACCATTATACTCAACGGACACCGTGTAGCGCCCTTCCGCGCTGCTAATCAGATTATTGGCAAATGTTTGAATAACGGAATCGGTAAGAGCCGTCACTACTACATCAATATCGCAACTACTTCCTACGATTGGGTTCAGCCGGTTTTTTCCATCGCCATTATATCGAACGCGGGCCCCACCGGCGGCTAATTCAATTTGCGTGGCCGTGCCTCCCGGACTGCCATCATTGATATTGACGCGGAAAGTTCCGCCCTTTATGGAGGGATATATTGCTTGTAGTACGGTTGCCATTACCTAACCCTGCGACGGTTCGCCGCCGCGCGTTCGCTTGAAATTAAGATGTCCTCACCTCGGATAATGCCGTACACTTCTGTTTGCCCGGCGCCTTCTTGGCGAAAAATATTCCGCAACTTGGATTCAGGCGCCGCAATTTCCGGATTCGATCTGGCTCCAGGGTATTCACCCAGCAGCGCCAGCGTCGGGCCGGATATTACGCCACCAGATGCAAGTGCCGGGATTCCTACGCGCCCAATCACATTGTTGAAAAGCGCGCCGGCTGCCGCACCGGCTGCCGCACCAATCGCCAGGTTGAAGGGGAATGGCACCGTTTTCAGCGCGCTGGCCACCGTGGAAGCTACCCCTTCTATAATGTACGCACGGGCTACTTTGGCGGCGCTTCCCAAGGCTGCCTGCGCAAGCTGTTTAAACGACGTGGCGCCCTCATTGGCACTCTGTGCCATGGCTTTCCCAATAGCAAGCGCGGCGGTTTCTACCACCGATCCTGATTCAGCTATTTGCTCTACTGCCTGCTCATAGGCATCTGAAAAAGAAAGCGTGCCTTTTTCAAGCCCATTCATAATGGCCTGAACCGTTGTCATCGGCTCAATCGAAGCTTGAATAGAGGCCGTAAAATCACGTATTCCTTGCGCTGTATCTCGAAATCCTTGGGCATCCGGCGGCACAATCCCGAAAGCACCATCCTGTACATTCGTGGGATCGGCCACCGGCCGCTGGATACCCGTTGAGCCTGCCTGCACGGTGGGCAAGGTTGGCGTCGGGTCAGAAAAGAAATTCTTCAGCGAATCCCATTCTTCGCGCAGTTTTGCGGAGGTGTCTTTCGTATCCTCCAGCCGCTGATTCAGTTTTTCTACCTCCGGCGAAGCAGATGAAAATCCGGCTTTCAGCAGTTTGTCAATCGAGGAAGAAAGCAACTTTATTTCTGCTTCGGTATCCCGACTCCCATCCCCGGCCAGTTGTACGCGCTCTTCGTAGGCGTTCAAGTTAGCATTGACCGCGGCAAGCGCAGAGGCCATTTTTTTTGTATTATCCGCACTTTGTCCGGCCGCTGCTGCTACTCCGTTTACAGATGCAGAAGCCGCTGCAGCCGCCCCGCCAAACTGGTTGGTAATGTCCGCTGCCGTTTGGTTTTCGTCAATTAGTTTTTGCAGTGCCGCTATCTGTGCTTCATACGCTTTTTTGGCGTCGTTTGCGTTTTTTACCGCTTGTATCCCACCTTCCTGTAAAGCTTCTTGTGCCGCCGAAAGAGATTGCAATGGGTTCAGCACGGATTTTATAGCAGATTTTGTCGCGATAAATCCTGTTTGCAATACTGTCAACTTGGATTCATCTTTCAGATCCGCGAGATTTGTTTTAATCTCGGCAATCTTATCAACAGCCTGCTTTACGGTTGCGGCGCGGATCAATTCTTTTGTGTAGGCCTTGAGCGCCGTGGTTACATCTTCCGTAGTAGCTCTTTCCGCGTCAAGTTGGCCGAAATATGTCGGATTAAGTTGTTTAAGCGCCTCAATTGCGCGCCTTTTATCATCACGGCTTGCATTTTCGCGCGTGAAAACGCGCACCAACTCTTCTGCCTTGGTTGCTTCCTGCGCTGCTGATTCAGCAGCTGATTTTTGGACTTCAGAAAGAGCTTTTTGCGCCGCCACTGTTTCATTAACTCTGTTGGTGAGCGTGTAGAAAGCAACGCCCAAGGCTACTACAACGGCAATCACCGCACCGATCGTAGTTGCCTTGGTCGCCAAGTCAAGTGCTTTCCAACTCTGAACAAGTTTTGTGATTCCCAGTGTTGCCGCCAGCCCGTTAGATTGAATGGACTTAAAAAATGCTACCACGGCGGGGCCTGTGCCTGCAACTGCTTTCAGTCCTGTTACCAACTGAGCGCCAACGCCATTTAAAACGCTGATGACTTTTACAACCGGCCCGGCTGCTACTGCAAGCAGGGCAAATTGAACCACCGCACGCTTGCTCGAATCTTCGAGGCTTGTGAAGTAATCTACAATTTTGGTCAGCGCCCCAATCATTGTATCTGCTACCTGGCCAATGTTAAACGTCTTATCAATTTCATCACCCAACCTGGCCATTTGGTTTTTCAGGCCCGATGTCAAATTCACCAGAGCGTTGGTTATGCCGCCTTGCACCCGTGGGAGCATTTCCAACTGCTTGGTTATACCCGCGATAAATTGCTCTGCCGTGATTCCCATTTCCCGAAGCCGATCCGCGCTCCTGGTGCCGAATGCCTGCTCCATGGCCTTGGAGATGACCGGCATATTTTCCTGAATGATTGTTAAGTCCTCTTGCAGGATTCTTCCCTTCGCAATCATTTGCGTGAACTGACGAGTCACGCTGTCAAGTTCCAACGCCGTGCCACCGGTGGATGCGACTGCGTTGGCAAGTTGTACCAGTATGCCCCGGGCCTCTTCCGCCGCAAATCCGACAGATTGCAGACGAATAGAGCCGCGAACGGCCTGCTCAAAATCAAGACCCGGCGCAAGCGCTGCTTGCCGAAGGGCATCTAATTCGGCTTTTGCTTCGGATACGCTTCTGCCAGCATCCACGAATGTAGATTCAAGTGCCAAGCGTAACGATTCTATTTCCCCGGCAGCCTTGATAGCCGTGCCGCCAAACAAAGCAAGCGGAGCAGAAACGGCAATCGTCAGGTTATCGCCCAAAGATGACAATGAAGAAGCGCGGCTTCGCATTGTCTCTATCATCGAGCTAAATTTTGCCTTTAATACGTCAGACTCACGCTGAACAGCTTTCAGCTTGTTGGCTAACTCCTGAACCTGCGGCGAAGCAGCCTTAAACCCTGCCTTCAGCAGCCGATCAATACTATCCTTCAGAAATTTGGTTTGCTCCGCCGCCGTTCTGCTCCCGTTACCGTAGAGTTCTAACTTTTCATTGTACGCAGTAATTGAGGAGTTTACGGATGCAACCGATTTTCGCATCGTAAACGTTACCTTTTCCAGGTTCTTCTCGAACTCGGTAGTAACAAGGCCCAGGCGGACGTTCAAATCACTAATTGTCGGCATACTGTGATTCTAATTTGATACCCAATTGCTTTTCGAGAATGGCAATTGCGTCAAGTTCAAAAGACTTCATTTCCTCAAGATTGAACGGTTCAAACACCGGCTTTTCTACCTCCCACTCGAACTGGAAAAGTTTCTTGGCCGACAGCCCGCCGGACTTTTTCCCAACGTGCGGCAACACAGCCAGCCAGCCGATAAATCTGGCGCGCTCCCATTGCCGCCGCTCCTGTTGGATATACGCTTTTTGCCGGGCTGCAAAATACCTGGGCGTGCTGTCCCAGAACTCGCTTTCCGACATTCCTACCATCGCGGCCGCTTCAATCAGTTCTTGCCACGCCGTCGGGCCGGTGACGGGCGCGGCGCCTTCTTTTTTTCGGTACCTTCGGATTGGTCTGCTTTCGGCAATGATTCGAACAGACATACGAATACAGCCTGCATAGCCTCCGAATCATCGAATAGCCATTCGGCCACATCCTCTTCCTCGAAATCCACGGTTACGCCTTGCTTCCTGTGCGCATATTGCAAGCCCACAAACGTGAGCTTGGTCAATGGCACGATTGAAAAAGATTCCGCCGCTTTTCGACCCGAATTTTGAAGCATTGTGGCAGCATCTTCCAGCTCTATCTTTTGCGGATTAATGCCCGATATTGCAGATGCCGACCTGGTGATCATGTCAGCAACCTGCAATACCAGGGCATTGTAGTTGTTACCGGTTGTAACTTCATAGTTGTACGCTACCCGATGCCCGAAAGCAATAGGTCTTTCTTTTCCGCCGATTTTGATGTAGTCAATCATTAGGTCGTTGCTTTTGCCAGCGCGCCGCTGCCGGTGATTTCGAACGAGAAGGTTACGGCTTCGTCGTTGCCGTTGGAGGTCAGTTCGAGCGAGCTGATGTATCCGGTTCCACTGAATTTCGTGTCACCGGTTACCCCGGTCTGAAATACGATCGAGACGGCCGTCTGGTTGTTCCAGGCATCCCACAAGACCGTGTAGCCGTTGGTTGCAGAAAAAGCCAGCAATCCTTCACCGGATGCAGTCCAGTTCTTTACGCCCGGTTGCTGAGCGCCCCAAGCGCCTGCATCCTTACACGTTGTTTCGAACATGTTGGTTGTCTGCGAAAGGCTTGCATTCGTCTGGCAGGTGATGAGGACAGGCGTAGTGCTGCCCGTGTAAAAAGCCATGTTTTTGGCCAAAACCGTTCCTGTGGTCGGCATAGATAGAAAATTTAGACGTTAACGTTATTTTTTGAAAGTCAATGCTTCCTTGGCTTGCGTTTGCGCTTCGATTGCACCCGGCTCGGGGATACACTCGGTAAGTTTTGTTTCGGTTGGATCGAATTTGAAAGTGCGCGCATCATCCGGCACTTCGGCAGCCTTTCCTTCAGCAATTAGTCCGCGCGCGAATGATTCGTCAAAGCCGCCTACCCAGCCGGGCTGCCACGCTGTTCCGTTGATTTCGATCGTTTTTGTGATTCGTATTTTCATAGTATTATCGTTTGAGCACCACCGAGTACTCCGACATTTGTCGGAATTTTTCAGGTACATCTGAATACCCGGTTATTATGCGTTGTAAGAAAATGCCGGTGATATTGGCGGTTTGCTGGTAGTCTATTGCGGCTCGAATAGCCTCGGATGCCTGGCATGCGCTTGCAAAAGTGGACCCATATACGTCTATTTGAAGCCTATGCACATCCATATCCGAAGCACTGGTTTTGGTGTTGTTCGGTTCCGTTCCAGTTACATTCAGCGCCGCGCAGGGATATGCGCTTCCCTGGGCAATGATTTCAGCGTACACCCGGCCAGACAGCAGGTTGTTGGCCGTGGTATTTGCGGCAATAAGTTCGCGAATTGGCTGAATGATATTCATTTTACACTTTTTTCAATTTCGTTCTTCAACAGCGTGACTGCTTTTTCCAGCACCGCAGGGCCGGCAGATTGTACGGCAGGCCGCACAAAAGGCCCTGGCTTGATGCCGGAACCCGGCGCCCCAAACTCCATCCAGTGCGCATAATAGGCGTCGGTTCGGATGCCTTTAAAGTCGCCTCGAGGATTGCTCTTATTCAAGTTTGGCCCCACAAACACAGCAGGCGACTGATTGAAGATCAAAATCTTGAAAGACCGCTTCAAGTTTCCCGGGTAATAGGTTGCTACTACCTCTCCGCCCACGGAACGGCTGTGAGGCTGATCTGATTCAGGTGCGCGCACCTGAATTTCCTGAATCAGCGGTTGTGCCGATCTTTTGTAGATTGACTGCATCCTTTTCTTTGAGTTCGCACTCATACGGCGAAGCTTATCGCGCAACTCGTTTATTTCGGCGTTTATGCCGGAATTGTCGTTTATCTTGGGCATTACTACTCCCTTCTTTCTGCGGTTAGTTGCAAATATTGATTCAATCCAATTTCGGCTATTCGGGTAATATCGTACACGTTGCCATTGTACGTTATTCGATCTGTGAATTGCACATCGCGTTTCCAGATCACGAATACGGTGTTTTGCGTAGCAATTTTCAAGGCGTTAGCCATATCTTCACCAGATCCGGTTTGCGGATGATCAAGAGAAGCCCACACAGTAGCCAGATTGGAATACGATTCCACCCGGCCACCGTGTGAGTCCACCGTCACCGTTCGGCGCTGGATAGTTATGCGCCGATTCAAATTTCCTATGTAAGTCTTAGACGCCATTTTTCGGCCGGAGCACGTAATAGAGTATCGTGGCGAGGGAAAAAATAGAGGTGACCACTCCCTGCCAGTTGCCGATCAGGGCGGAATCCAACAGGTCACGAACGCGCTGAAAAAAATCAATTGGAAGAGCCGGAACAATAGCGATCACCGCAGTACCAATATAGTTCCAGGTATTGGCGCTTCTGATCCATGCTTTCCAGTCCACGGTTGCGCTTTTCATCTTCTCGCGCACCAGGCCTGCGCCTGCCACGATGCCGAATAGCGCCTCAACAATACCGCGAAGCTCACCTTCCGGGAATCCGACCCATAGCCCGCCAATGGCGAGCACAATGGCAAGCGTAAAATTGGTTGATTTGAACAAATCGTTAATTTTCATATATTATTTTATTAACAGTGAAATCGAAGGTAGGCCGACATGAGCGCATCGGATGCACTCGGCAAGGATTGTGTTGGGTCTTCACGGTTGGTGTACAGTTTCCCAATCATCAGCAGGAGCGCCGTTTGAATGTCGTTAGGCACATCAGACGCCTTTGTGCCGAATCCGGCGGTATAGGTGATCGTAACCGCCCCGGCACGGTCTGCTACCGTGGATGGATATTCGTACCCAATTTTAGGCGCAACAAACGAAGCATTGAGATACCTTCCTGAGTAATACTCAGCAGAATCCCAAGTTTTGGTGGTGCCGTCAGCGTCCAGATACTGGATACTGGTGATAGCTACAATAGGATGAACACGCAGTTCGATTGCTCTGGAAGAAAAGCCGGGAAATTCGCGGTGCGTCTCCACGTAGGTCTGCGTCAGCAGCGAAAGGCCATAGTGTTGCTCGATCGTTTTTGCACAGCCACGGATCAGGCCTATTACGTACTCATCGTCGTAATTAAGGTCCTCATTGCGCAGATGTTGGCGAACGCGGTCGAGCGTTACTGGAAGATCGGTATAAGCCGATGTAATCCGATATGATTCGTATGTGTGTTGCTTCATCAGATGTACCATATCAAACGGGGAGTATAGAATGCGCTGGAGTATATAAGGTTGGCGTTATTGCCGGTGAGCGTCACGGCGGCCGTGTCGGTCTCTAATTTGTTTGTTTTTGCAAAGTTCGCAGGGCCACCGGTGAGTGTGTAATTGCGTCCATCGGCAACTAACCTGAAAGTTCGGAAGATTGCATCATTAGCAGTCACAGTCATGATCGCAACCGAAGCCACCAATTTTTTATCCTGGTTGAAATCTGCAGCAAGCCCAACCAGTGAATATGTTTGCGTGTGCGAATTAAGGCGGCGAAAGCTTATCAGCCCGGCATCTTGACCGGTAAGGGTGAAGTTCCGGCTGTCTGCTAATATTCTGAATGCTCGATTAGAATCTTGCCCGGCAAGCGCGAGGGCAGCCGGCTCCATTATAAGCCGCGCGCCGCGATTCACGTTAGCAGCCTGACCGGCGAGCGATAACACTCCTGTATCAGCCAATATCTTTCCGGCAGAAAGGAAATTGGCAACTTGCCCGAACAGATTGAATTGTGAAAATTCGCTGGTAAGAAATCGGTTGAGGTTCAATCCCGTGCTTTGCCCCAAAAGCAAAAATGATGAGCCGGAAGCGGTCACATACGTTCCGAAGTTCAGCCCGGCAGCCTGTCCGGTAAGCGTGAATGCGGCCTGCTCCATTGCGATCCGGGCGCCCCGGTTGAGATTGGCCGATTGCCCGCCGAGCGTGAAGGTTCCGATTGCGGCATCCAGCCGCCCGGTGCTTATGAATCCGGCAGCTTGTCCGGCCAGCGTGAAGGCAGCCGGATCGGCTACAAGTCGCACGCCGCGGTTGATGTTTGAATCTTGGCCGGTAAGCGTATAGGTTGCCTGATCGGCTGTAAGAGGCCGGCCACGGTTAAGGTTGGCATCTTGCCCACCGAGCGTGAAGGTTGTCTGGTCGGCTATAATCCGCGCGCCCCGGTTGAGGTTGGCCGGTTGCCCGCCGAGCGTGAAAGTTCCGATTGCGGCATCCAGACTGCCCGCGGTAATGAATCCGGCAGCCTGTCCGGCCAGCGTGAAGATTGCCTGATCGGCAATAAGCCGAGCCCCGCGGTTGATGTTTGAACCCTGGCCGGTAAGCGTATATGTTGCCTGATCGGCTGTAAGAGGACGGCCGCGGTTAAGATTGGCATCTTGCCCACCGAGCGTGAAGGTTGTCTGTTCAGCTATAATCCGCGCGCCCCGGTTGAGGTTGGCCGGTTGCCCGCCGAGCGTGAAAGTTCCGATTGAGGCATCCAGCCGCCCGGTGCTTATGAATCCGGCAGCTTGTCCGGCCAGCGTGAAGGCAGCCGGATCGGCTACAAGTCGCACGCCGCGGTTGATGTTCGCATCTTGGCCGGTAAGCGTATAGGTTGCCTGATCGGCTACTATCCGCGCGCCCCGATTCACGTTGGCAGCCTGACCGGTAAGCGCATAAGCAGCCTGATCCATTGCAATCTGCGCGTTGCGGTTCACATTGGTATCCTGACCGGTAATGGTGTAATATCCTGATTGAGCCGTCAGTACCCGCGGCTCATTGAAATCTGCCTGTTGGCCAAGTAAGGTATAATTACCCGCATCGGCAGACAAAGTGTATCCGCGCGCGAATTGAGCATCCTGACAAGCGGTGGAAAAAGCAGCTGCTTCAGCGGGCAAGGAAAAGCCCAGTATCAGGCTGGCAGCAATACCGGAGTAAGAAATATTATACAAATCTGCCAGTACTCTTTTGCCTCCGTTTATGTTGGCAGCCTGACCGGTAAGCACATAATTGGAAACATCTGCAACAAGTACCTCTCCTGCACTCAGATTAGCATCCACCCCCACAATCATATATGAAGCCTGTTCGGCCGAAAGAGTTGTGCCAATATTAATATCAGCAGCCTGCTCCGATACATTGTACGATCGGGTTATGGGTGCTATTATTCTTCCCGCATCTATGTTCGTTGATTGACCGACAATTGTATATGTGCGGAGGTCAGCAATAAGGGTTGTAGTGTTCGCCTGCTCTGCGCCAACTGTGTAAAATGTTGCCGGGTTATTTTGATTTTGATATTCAGTATCGATCCAGTCTGCGGATCTGGCGATGTCTGAAAATCTAAACTCTTCTATACGACCGTTAAAAGAATTAGTAGCCCCGGATATTAAAAGATTATTACCTGCATTTATTGGAAATATAGTCGTTAAAGCTGATTGACTTCTTTGTGCCCCGTTTAAATACGATCGCCCTTGTGACCCATTCCAAGTCACGCACATGTAATACCAAGTATTGGCAACTAAAGTAAAGTTTATTGGAATACTTGTAAATGTGCCATTAGAGTTTCTGTGACCAAAAGCGTTTCGAAAAGCGACTTGACTATGATTCCAATAATAGCTAAGACTTGCATCGATACTAAAATAAAATACTTGACTAAATCCACTTGTTGGGATATTTGGGCTTTGAATCCAAAATGAAACAGTATATCCTGTTGGATTTACAGGTAATCCATGTGTACCCTGTAAATATTCAGGTGGGGAAGTTGAATCAAGGCGAGCAGCCCCTCCTATTCTTCCGCTAGTAGCGGAAGGGGTATTAAACTGAGTAAAATTCCTGGCATTGGCTGTCGAATCATTGGTATTCAACGTGGTACCATTGCCAAGATGCAAAACCAAATTGTAATCAACATCCCACACTCCAGCCGGCACTTCCTGACTTATTGTAATGTCCGAGTCACCATAAGCGAGCCAAATTACCGTGTCGGTTGTGCCTGTAAGAGTAGGGATACGCACCCAGGCGATATATTCGCCAGTAGTTGCAATCCAATGCTCAACTTCGTGATCCAGCTTTGTTAACAGATTGCTATCCGCAAAAAAAGCAATATCATGGCCATTAGCATTCTGCACCGATCCTCCATTGGCGACCGTTCTCAAATACGTATAAGTCCCGGAAATGAGTACCGGGAAGTTGGTAAGATTTCCATCCGGCCTATTGGCAGACGGAAACGTAATGCTCCTCTTGAATGAGTATGACATGATATTATACCCCGCCCGGCATCATTTGCCAGGCGGGGCTGATTCTATTTTACGTGAGCTGGAGGAGGCCGTTGGTGTTGTCGAAGTCAATGGTGATTGTTTCACCCGCTGCAAGGGTAAGGGATGACCCATAGTCATAATACCCGATGAGGGGATCAGCCGGGCTGGTCGGCGTGTCGTTGTAGATCACGACGTAGCGGAAAGGCCCAACCGAACCGCCCGATGCGGTAAGGGTAATATCGTTCACGGTAAGTTTGTACGTGCCGGATGTTTGCGCGCTGCTCGCCACCGTAAGGTTTCGGCTTGAAAGATTGGTGTAAGCGATTTGCGTCAAGTCAGCCAACACGGAGTTGGTAGCGACCGGTGCAGTGTTCGTCAGCGCAATGACCAACTGATTGGATTGCAGGTTGTGAACTCCTTCGGACAGATGCTCTACGAAGGCGTTGAATTTGTTAAAGGTTGCCATTTTTTATGGTTGTTCAAATGAAAAATTAACGACCAGTCCCAGCACACCGGTTCCGGCCGAGTCAACGTCGAAGTGAATCATGTCGCCTGTCTGCACTGTGGCGTTCAGGGGGTTAATTACAGCCTGTACTGCCGCTGTGCTGCTATCGTACTCGCCCTGGTCAATAGATACAGCCGTTGAAAGCATATCTACTCCGACCCCGGCGCGAACACGGCGAATACTTACAGCCACCTGTCCGGATGACGATGGCGTGGAAACACCAGCGCCCACGGCGTATAAAATCATTCCGTTCATCTCCACAGGTATGCGGGCAATGCCTTTGCTATCGCCCACCGATAGGAATCCGAAGAAAGATTGCGACGGGTGTATCTGTATCGAGCCGGTGCGCTCCGCGTGCGCTCCGCGTGGCCCCGTACTTGTAAGTTGAATATTGATCGGAGCCGGTACTGGCGTAAGCTGGACATTTACATTCATACCGTGATCTGTTTGTAGGCCTTAATCCGACCGGTTACAATGGTCCGCACCAAGCTGCCGGAAATTGTCCATTGAATATCGTAATTGTACGTGTAATCCGGATCAAGCGCGGCTGTATCTGTGCCTGGCATCGAGCCGTATATCGTATTGGAGGAAATAATGGTAATTCCGTTTCCTTTGCTGAGCGTTTTTACCACGCTGTTATCCGCCCGCCGGATTTGCATTTTGAAATCATCAGCAGCAACGTTTACCGGTGCGCCTGCATCATCTGTAAGCGCAACAGTAAAATTTAAGTCATCGCCCTGAACCAAGTCCATGAAATGGACTTCGGCAGGACGAAGGCTTATAGTAGCGGGGTTGTTCATCTTTTTTCTCGTTTCTGTTTTGGAACGGCTGTTTCAGTGTCCTCGATCGGAGTTTTTAGTTCGCTTTCCGCAGGAATAGCATGGCCGCCCCGGATTAGGTCGCGGGCTATTTCTTCCGGGGCATCTACCACGGAATCACTTGCGTAGGCGTAATCAGTACCGGCGACCGAAGTTAGAAGTTTGATTTTCATATTTTTATATTGATTCCCCCGACGGCCGAAACCGCCGGGGGCATATCAAAAACGAAACGGAAAACTCTTAGTTGAGCAGGTGTTTGATGGCAGCGGTATTGACGCATTCGCCGTCCCAACGCGCCCAGCCAACGAAGCCAACCAAGCCATTATCAGCGTAGCGTTCGTTGAGGCGGATCACCGTGACATCCTGCACCAGACGAATCACGTATTTCGAGAAGTCGCCAAACAGTACGGGCTTTTTCGTTGCCGCCACCGTGGAGTCCATAGCCTGGTTGATCCAGTAGGGCTTGCCCAAGATGGTATCCGGTTCACCTTGCCGGACAGAAGGCAGCCACAGCGGGGAAATGTCGCCTGATCCGAGCGTGATTTTTTTCAGCACGGCCAAAATGGCGTCATGCATCATAAATCCTGATGATGGCGAGATCCGGTAGGCAGGATCAACGCTATGCAGGAGATCAATCATCTCGTTGAAGGTTATGGCCGTTGCAGATGCTGTCGTTTTGCCAAGCGTTGAAGCGGTTACAACGCCGTTGGGGTCGCCGGTACCATCGCCGTTCGTGCAAGTTTCATTCATCGCACGGCCAAAGCGAGCGCCGAATACGTTGCGTACTTCGGCTTCGAGGTTGAAGGCGCTGTCTTGCATAAGCTCCCACGAAATACGCATCTGCGTGGAATACTTGTAGGCGTCGAGTTGGCGCTGTGCGAAGGTGAGGTCTTGGACTGTGATAGCGGACCCTTCCCCGATTTTGTTTGCGACCGTTGAGGTATCATCCTCGGTAGGAATGTACAGGACATTACCGGATGCCGTACGCAGAAGGCGCGCTACCTGCATGATGCCGGAGTAGTCCTTCATGGCGCGTTCGAGTTCGGGCAAAAATCCGGTGGGGATAGTGAATCCGCCGAGGCCGTTGGTGGTTGTCACCTGGTCAGCCGTGCCACGTTTTTCCGACAAAAGGCTTCGCTCTTCCGGGCTGAGGGCTTCCATGCCCCGGGTGAACCATGTTCGAAATGCGGATTCGTAGTCTGCTGTTTTTGCAGGGCCTTCCGGTTTCTGGCCGCGCTCATCCAGCTTGTTCAGATGGTCAGCGGCCGCACGGCGTTCGCTTTCCTCGATCCGCTCCAGACGCTGGATTTGGGAGGTGAGTTCGCGCTCCTCTTTTTCCGCGCGATCAAATTCGGCGTCGTACTCCGCTGCGCGGGATTCTTCGCCTTTCGTGCGTGCGTCGGCGGCTTTTTTTGCCGCTTCCTTCATTTCCGGGATCAACGCGGCGCGCTTTTGCTTCAGTTGCAATAATTCCATTGCTTACTTTATGTTTGGTTATAGATATGCGCCGCGCTCAATGGCTTCAATGATGCGCAGGCGATGTTGATAGATCATTGTGTAGTAGCTTTCCTCGTTTCGCGGTTCGCTCAAAAAAGCGCTTCTTTCTTGCTTCAGCTTACTTTCGTTGTAAGCAGAAACAGATGCTCCTGCATACGCCGGATATACCACCGGTGACACGTCGTACACCTTATCTGCTTCTTCCAGAATACGCAAGTCAATCTTCCCGCCATAGGTGAGGCGTTGGATTTCAATTTCTGGAAAAATGTTGGTCAGGTCACTTGGCAGCACTTGTTCCCACTTCGCCTTGCGAACCGTGAAGGCGAAGGATGATTGATACACATCCCCCCGTTGAATGGCCTCATACACATCTTTTCTGGATTCTGGGAGGACAGCCCGGTAACTGAGGCCAGCCTGTTCAATTTCCAGTTGCAGGGTACCGGATTTTTTCCGGGCGAGAATGATATTGGGGTCGTGGTTGAACAGGCAGGCGCACTCATCCATATTTGCGCTGTCAAAAAATCCCGGCTGGATAATTTCAACAAACCAGCCCATATTGGCGTACTGGTTGAATACGGCGCCCTTTCCGCTGATCTCCATTGGTTGATCTGCAGAATCGGCTGATCGCGTTATTGCGGATGATTGGAAATATCGTCTTTCGATGCTCATTGTGCTTGCTGTTGTTGAAGTGAATCGCCACCGGCGGATTGTCCGCTGAAAAGGCTTAGTTGCATTCCTTCCTCGGTAAGCGGCGCCATATTAAGTGGCGTGATAAAAATTTCGCCAGCGCCATCAGGTATTTTATTTCGGTTCTCAAGATCACGAACTTCGTCGCGATTGAGGATACCCCATTGAATAGCGCGGGCGTAGCCGTCCATACGGGTTCGGAAGTCACCGCGCAGCATTCCTTCGACATTGAATCGGAAGAAATGTGAATCCTGCACATCAGCCGGGAGTAGTTTTCGGTTCAATTCCTCCTCCCAGTTCTTGATCCACGGCAGAAGGGTATTTTTCACAAACTCCAGCGACTGGTGTTCGATATTGCTGAAGGTTGCGCGCTCCAGATCGTTGATCATGTGTAGTGGGACTCGATAGGCTGCCGCCACGTCACGCGCCGTCAGTTTGTGGGTGTTGATGAACTCCGCATCCATCGGCGTCAAACTGATGGACTGGTATTCAACACCGTTTTGAAGTATAGGAAAATTACCGGTCTGAAGTGCGCCCTTAAAATTTTCTCGCAAATCGCCAACGGCCTCCGGCGATAACTTATTCGGGTGCCTCAACACGCCATCCACCCGGCCGCCGCGTTTTTGTATTTTTGAGATGAAGTTGCGGTTACCCAATCCGATCCCGATTGTTTCCCGAAGTACCTGAATAGGAGACCGGCCGGTAATACCGTCGGTAGAAAGTGCTGCGATGTGTAATACCTCGGCAGGCGTCAGGATTTCCCGCTGTTTTTGTCCTTCGTAAGCCCCCGGTTGTACCTCATACCACAACTTGTTTTCATACCAAAAAGGCTGGACAAATTGCGGGTTGAGGATGCGCAATTCTTTTGCGCCGCCGCGACCGTCGCGGTATATTTTTGAAAACGCATTGCCCCGGATACCAAGGTGAAACTGCAGCGTTTCCCGAAATTTGTAGGAGGTGTAAAACGGAGAAGGCGAGTTGGAAAGAAGTTTGTGTTCCGGCCGGCGATCAGCCTTCAGAACCTCGCCGGCATCGGAGCGCCGGTATAAACTGATAGGCAGTTGCGCAATGGATTCGGCAAGTACACGGTTGCAGGCGTACACAGCCGAAAGCGTAAGAGAGGATTCCTCCGTGACTGCAACGCCGGAAGAAGTGTACCCACCGGTGGACCAGTCAAGCAGCCAATTCGACGGGTTTTCGAGGGACGATGTTGCCGACCGCGCTTCCGCAGCCCTCAACATAGCGTATTTTTCGTTGATCGTCAATTTTGGCGTAAATTTTTACAAAGAAACGCCGATTTGACAGTGCATTTTTATAAAAATGATAACTAAATGCGGATTTTTTTTCGTTTTTTATGATGCCGGTGCATAGCCACCTTGAAGGTTCCGTATGTTTTATAGCGGCGCTGGCCGTGGATGCGAGTATGATCCGCCTCAGCACGCATATAAGCCAGATAGCACGACGGCCGATCCGGCGCATTAAGATGCGTGAAATACCTTGCCGCAAAATCGGCGAAGGGAGGCGCTTTTGTTTTCATACAAGCATATTTTGAAAATCATTTTGCCGATGTTGGCTAAATGATCATTACAGTATCAAAACGTCTGATTGGCCGGAGGCCATAGCGGCGTAATCGTGTTTGTAGCCAAGCCATTGCCCGACGGCCATACCGAGCGCTACCATGCCGTCAATTTTTTCCTTTGAACGTTTCTTGTCGAACTTGATATTCCCGTTGGTATCGCTGACAATAGCGACATTCCGGTTCATCCATTCAATGATAGGGTTGTTCCCGTGATTGAGTTCACGGTTCAGCAACATACGTTCGATTTCTTGCAGAGGGGCATTGTAGGTGCCGGTTGTTTGGGCAAATGGCTCAAGGAAAAGCTTGGTTTCGCTGTAATCAATCATTCCAAGTTCCTCATTCAAGTCAGCAACCATCTCCAATGATCGGTATCGGTCGTATGCGCAAGAGTGGAATGTGTAGGTTTCAAAATCGGCCAATATTTGCCTCTTAATATAGCGAGTATCAATTACATCGCCAGCGGTAAGGCGCAGGTATCCATCGCGCGCCCATTGCAGGTAAGGGACACCATCCAGGCGATTGCGCTCCCTTGCATTGTCCTCCGGGCACCAGAATCTGAAGATGCAGTAGTGCGGCTCATCCTGATTTTGCGCCGGGAAAAAAAGGCACAATGCTGTAAGGTCTCTTGAGGAAGAAAGGTCAAGCCCGCCAAAGCATACCCGACCCGATAAAATGCCCGCGTCAAATGGAGAGCCTGAGGCCTGAAAAACGCGGTCGCTGATCCATTGCGCAGAGGAATTGACCCAAATGTTAAGGTTTTTGGTTTTGAAGTTGTTTTCTTTTTGCACGCCTTCCGTGATAGCCTTGTTGTATTCCGTTCGCAGCGTTGTAATCGTTACAGAGATTCCGAGAGATGGGTTTGCTTTGCACCAGGTCTTTTCATCCTGCCAGTCATCATCTTCATCAAGATCATACATATATGCCAGCAATTGATCATTTTGCACATCGCCGTCAAGCATCATTTTTGCGCGCTTTTCAAATTCAGCGCAAGGGCATGCGGGATTATTACCGGCCGTGGTAATGATCCACATCATCGGGCTTTCCCTTTTTACCATGCCGGATTCAAGTACGTGAATCATTGAATCATCTTTGTGCGCGTGGTACTCATCAATCAGCCCGTACAAGGGCGAAAACCCGTCCTCCTTATCTGAATCCTGGCCGAGGTAGGCAACATAGCCAACACCTTGTGTTTCGAATATTCGGTACTTCGTTGTGCCGCAAGAATCTGCCACTTCTTGATAATCCCGGCGCAAGCGTTGCACCATAGTTTTTTGGCGTTCGAATCCGATTGCAGCCTGGGCCTTCTTTGTGGCGGCCCAAAAAATCTGGGGGTCTTTTGCGGTTTCAGCAAAAAAACCAAGATTTCCTACGCCTGCAAGAAATTCGGTTTTTGCATTTCCCCTCGCAACCTTAATATACACCTTCACGAATCGGCGCTGGTAATTATCCTTTCGGCGCCATCCGTAGGCAGTCCACAGAATAGCTGCCTGCCAAGGCATCAGCACAAATGGTTGGTCAGATTTGTCGCCAAGTGCAAGCCGCTGCAGTTCAAAAAACCGAATTGCACCGGTGGCATGTTTTTCGGAAAAATAGAATGGAAAAGATTTCTTCTTCTGCTGTTTTAGATCGTCAACATGCCGTTTGCAGGCGAGTTTGATGTATTTGCCCGCAATAATAGTTCCTTTAAGTACTTGTTCGATGTAGTTTTTGGCTTTGTTCATCCGCCTTTAGATTGCTTTCTTTAGCAGGTCGGCGGCTTTACTTGCAGGGCGCTCGGCTGTTGGAGCACCAATTTTACCGCGTGATGCCGGCGAAAATCCAAAATCATTGCTCAGCATATTGTAAGCCTTGAGATGGTGTTGTGCAGCGATATGATCCGGGTGTAGCCCCCAACCTTTAACATTACCATCTTTGTCCAAATATGCGAAAGAAGATCCCGTTGGATTTTCCTTGATCCTTTGGACGCAGGCAAGGTATCGTTCGTACTCCATGCACATCATTTCAAGATTCCCAAGGTCAGACAGGCTGATCTGTTTTGTCTTGTCTAGGCAGTCAATTACCCGGCGCCATTCCGCGGCCCCTAATTCGCCGAGTGTATTCGGTGGAGCCGGGAGCCCACCGATCATTGGAGCGCCTTTACTCTGCGGTTTTGTCCGGCACTTTCTGAGCGTGCCTTTGCGTTTTTTCTCCTCCTCAGAGATTGCTGGTCGGCCAACTTTGTTCATGCGTTATAATTTTACTGGGTAGGGGGCTGAATTTTTGGATATGCGCGCGTGGGGGGAGGGCAGGGATTCGCAGCCAACACGCGTTATACTTTTTGCCCCCCCTTCCTCCGCTTGCTTACCTTGTCCTTGTTGCTCTTTCTTGCGTGGCATGTAACACATAGCGACTGCCAGTTGTCCGTGTCATAGAAAGAGCCGCCTTGCTCAACCGGTTGGATGTGATCCAAGACGGTAGCTGGCTCAATCAAGCCCTTCTCAGAACAATGAACACACAAAGGATTAGCATTGAGGAAGACTGCTCTTCGCTTGCGATAAGCGCTATGCGTGTACCGCTTCTCATTGTTGTACGGGTTTACATCGGGCTTTGGGCGGCCTCTCAATGGTGTTCGCTTAGTTGCTGATCTGCTCATGCTATAGTAGTATTACTGGTAACCTTGTAGTGGGTATCGAATACCTTTCGGTTCATTGCCCCTATGTATGGCAGGGGGCTGGCCAGTATCGCTTCATTTGGTTGTATCAATACAAGATTAACCATTTCAGGCAACGAAGTGCAGCCTCCATAATGGTCTGCAACCTCATATTCGTTGCCGTCATCATCAAGGCAACGGCACCCAACAAGGCTTTCTGTAAGTCCAGAAGCAAGGGTTGTAATGTGCATTTGAAAAATATCTGTTTTAGTTTTGTTTTAGTCGCAAATGTAAACCTTTACAACAAGAGAACAAAATCTTTCTTACAGGGGCTTTAAATGCATATAATGTTAATAAAAAATCCCTCGTCGTACCGGCGAGGGATTTCTATTTTATAATCGCTTCACAACGCGCTGTAGCGTACTTTTACCGCCCCATTTTTCGCCATTTGTTTTAGTTCTGTTTTAGTCGAATTTTTTACCAATCCATGGCTACCTTTCCTACATTTCGGGTATTGCTATACCCTAAACCAAACGCAGACGGCCTTCATACCGTGTACATGCGCGCTACATTCGCCCGCAAAAGTAAGTACTTTAGCTTACGTATGTATTGCCTTCCCGAGGATTGGCTTGAAACAAGGCTAAAAAAGAAATTCCCCAAATCCAAAGAACTAAATGATCTGATTCGCACTTACGAGCAACGCGCCAGCGACTACCTGCTTATGATCCAACGCACCGGTGAGCCGTTTACGTTCGACCGATTTGAATTTGCGGTGTTTGGCGCGTCCGATGTTCCAACGCTTGACAAATACTGCAAATACATTGCATCCGTTTCAAGCATCGGTAACGCCCAGCACTATATCAGTTTGGCTAACTCGATTGCAGTATTCAGGCCTTCGGCAATGCTTACTGATTTGGACTTGGCTTGGCTGCATCGGTATGCCGATCACCTGAAAGCAAGACAAATCAAAGATACCACCATTCACTTCTACATGCGCACACTCCGTGCTGCCTGTAACAGGGCCGCCAAAACTGGAGTAATGTCCAAGGACTGGAATCCTTTTTCAGATTTTTCGCTATCCAAGTTGAACACCAAAACCAGAAAACGCGCTATCACCATAGCCGACATCCGAAAGCTCGAAAATATTGCAGGTACGCTACCAGTAGATATGTTCCTGCTCTCCTTCTACCTTCGAGGTATCAATCTTTTCGACCTTGCGCAGCTGAAACCTGCGAATATTGAGCACAACCGTATTGTGTATATTCGCGCCAAGACAGGCAAGCAGTACTCCATCGGCATCAATCGAAAAGCGCAAGCCGTATTCGATTATTACGCAGGAGGCATCTACTTGGTACCAATCCTTACTGGAAAAGAAGAAAATGACCAGCGGCGTAGGGAAAGAATCAAAAGAATAATGAAGCAGGTCAACTTTGGAATTCGCGCCGCTTTTGCCTCCATTGGCGTTGATTCAGAGGGGATTTCTTTCTACACCGCTCGTCATACTTATGCTACCGAGTTGAAGCGCGCTGGGGTAGCAATGGAGATAATATCGGAGGCACTTGGACATTCGGATTTAAAAACAACGAAAATCTACCTGAAGGACTTCGAAGCGCAAGTATTGGATCAGGCTGATTTGTTATTGCTTTGAAGCCAGCACGACTTAACCGGACTTATCCGGTTTTATCCGGATTACCCACTTAACCCGGATAAGCGCTACAATCACACGGTACCTTTGCAGGAAATTAAATATTTTCCGCAATATGGTTAACCCGTTTGAAAAGATTATCGCCCGGCTTTCATCCATTGAAGCCGTTTTACAGGAACTAAGAAAAGAGAGCAACCGAGCACAGCGCGCCGATGGCACCCGCCCAGGCGAAGCTGTTGCACATTATGTAAGTAAGCGACAGGCCGCCCGGCTATTGGGTTGCTCGCCTTCAACTATTGACAACCACGCCCGCGCCGGACGCCTGACACGTCTCTACATCGGGAAGGCTGTACGAGTTGACCGCGCCCAGGTGCTGAGCCTAGCAACAGCTATTCCATTTTTGAGCAAAATCTAATAACGATTAATGCTCCAATCATAATAAGAAGAAGATCAAATACTTTTGGATACATATAAAATTTATTTTTCCTTTTCAGGCCGTTTTTCAAGTGACGCCCAAGGCATAAAGTCCGAAGGCAAATTATTGTGTTTTCCAATTTTTAAACATCTCGCATTTTTATGTATCACCCATTCCCCTTCTACTATAACTGGCTCAGTATCGCACCAGAAACCATTACCATTATCGTCTGTTACGGCAAATTTAGCCCAATCGGGAGCCCAATCCCATGGGTAATTAATTTCATTCATGTGTTGGGTTTTTTTATGTTTATTGTTTGCCCGTTGAACCGAATCCACCATCTCCACGCTCGGTTTTAGGCAAATCCAGCACTTCCTCAAATTCAATTGGAATGATTTCCTCAAGGTAGATTTGCCCAATCCTATCGCCTGGGGCAAAAGGACTTTTAGGGTATTTCAATGCTCGTTTCCCAAAATATGCCCTAACAATAGGCAGCGCCCGAAATCGAAATTGATATTCGCCAGTGTAATCTGGGTCACCTAAACCCGGACTGTTTTGCATTATCCAGCCGGTTTTTGTCAGGCTTGAGCGTGGTACAAGCGTAATCTTGTAATTCGAATCAGCCGGCCGCATAGCAATTCCGGTTTTGCAAATTATTAAATCCGGTTCAGGTTGTTCAATGGAGACGCAAAAGACGTCCCAGCCTCCTGCATTTTCAGAGGAGCGATTAGGCCACTTTGCAAGCGGATGCAATTTTTTTACGTATATCATCATCAAAATATTTCTGTTTCGGTTACGATTTCCGTTAGCAATTTTTCAGCCAGCAAATACGCTTTTATACCGCTTTGCACTTTTGGCCTTTTGGTTTTTGGTTTCTTTTTATTTTGTTTGCGCGTAAGAAAATCTGGATACATATTACCTGATTTTTATTTTGTATATGTCCGAAGCCGGTTTGTTTGACGTTTTACATACTCCAGTTGGCATGCCGGTCAGATCATCTCGGTTTTTAAGCGGTTTATAATTTTGTCCTCTTACCCGCTCTTTGTATTCTGCCTCGATACGTGCGCGGCGGGCGCGGTCTTGGTCGTAAGTGTCAATTTTATGCATAGTTTATGTGTTTTTAGTCTATTGTACAAAAGCATTGAATCTCTAAATCCTCGTCAAATAGTTCGGGCGCTGTTTCAACCATATAAAAAAGTCGCTCATATGGTAATCCGTTTCTAAACGTTGCGCCCGTCGCTTTTTCTTGCTCAATCCACCATTTTACCCGATCCGGCTCCGTTTTAATAATTCGTTTCAATTTTGCCCTGCTTTTCAGGAAGCACATATCACAATTACCTAAAAACTCTGGAATATTCAAGTTGAAAGACTGCTTAGCCCAAAAATCTAAAACCATAGGCTTTGTTATGCGCATGTCATAAAGCGGGGCAATAGATTCATAAGGCTCTTTTGAGCAAGCGTTTGCAAGCCGATTGTATCTTCTCGGCTCATCGTATCGAATGCCAATGGCATTGTACCACTCCGAAAATCCAAGAGATTGCATAAATTTTTTTATAGGCCTAATTTTTAACTCTGTTGTACAGTATCGAGTTACGGCATTTGGCACAAACTTCCTCTTTTTAATAAGTTTTGCGTAAGGCTCACCATTTCGGCTTGCTGTTTCATAATCAACAACTCTGAAGCCTTCGGGCGTGTCGTCGTATTCCAGCCAATGCACTTTAATTCCAAAGTTATTTTCAATGTTTTGCACAAAAAAAAGCGTTTCTTCATGCTCTTTGCCGGTATTTGCAAAGCAAACTATCCTTTGATCTTCAGGAATATTGTCGCAAATTATTTTCGCCATCATCCCAGAAGTGCGACCGCCTGACATGGAAATCATATAAGGCATATCCATTTTAATGTTGCTCATATTGTTTCAGATTGCGGCCCATCATGGCCAGTTTAAAGGCGTCTCGTTCGTCTTGGTTACTTCGGCTCAGCAAAAGCCCTTCCCCCATCGCTACTGTTTTTGCTTGTACGTCCGTCCACTTTGCCCCCTTCTTTCTCGGGCTTACCTCGAAAACATTTCTTTTCCCGTACCGCCCAATAGCCGATTGGTACGCAAGTTGGCTCACCGCCTGATTGGTGCCCACGTTCCGGCCTTTCCGGGCTATTTCCGAGCGGGATCCGGTGAGGTCAAAGTTTTGGTTTTGCAAATAACTGTTTTCAATGATCACCGTCACAAGATTGATCTCTGGTAACGGTGCATCTTCAGAGCGCAACCAGTCATGCCAATGCAGCACGCTATCAAACGCCAAGAATCGCACCGTCCTATCTGCGTAATCAACTACGCAAGCTCTAAAGCCATCACGGCGAAAGGCCGGATCCACTCCAATGTATATTGCGCCTTTTTTCATCGCTGACAATTTTTTACCCGATAAGCCAACACGCCTTTTGTTAAGCTTACATATATCACCTCAAACACCCCGGCGTCCAAAGCGCGCTGAAATTCCTGACTGGCCGCAAGTTCGCTGCACTTCCAAGTTTGACGAATAATCTGTTCCCATGTGCGCCTGGTAGCGTACTCTCGATAGCGCTGCGTCCAATCCGATCGCTCAAAAGGGGATTGCTTCTTCATTGCGGCTGTATTGAACTTGTGTAATAGGTGGCTCTGCTATCTGTGAGGATTCGTCATAGAACCCCAATACCGGATCGAACGCGCACTTGTAGTCGAACGTCACGCCGTTACGGTTCTTCAGCGTCAATATTTCTGCCTTGCCCTTAGTGCTGGCTCCCGTTTCATCCTCATTGATGCCGTAGTACTCAGCCCGGAATGGCGCAAATACATAGTGCGCTGCCTGCTCCAGGCTGCCGCTGTCACGTATATCCGACAGAGCCGGGCGTTTGGAGCCTCCTCGGCCTTCTACGCCCCTGTTCAGTTGAGCCATGGCCACCAAGGTAATATTGAGGCTCTTGGCAGCCTCCATCAACTCCCTGCTTACCTCGGTAATGATGGTATCCCTGTTTGCGTTCCTCGATGCGCCCTCGTACTTCATCAGCTGCACGTAATCAACGATGGCGTACTGGATCGGCTTTTCGTAATTAATAGCGTGCAGCATATTCACAAATGCAGTTACCCCGTATTCTGTCACAAAACGCACGTTGGAGTCCTTCACTTTCTTCGCCGCTTCGACAATGGCCGCCCGGCGCGCTGGCGCCAGCATACTCCAGTCGCAGTTCGGGTCTGTGCCTGTCAGGATGCCCATGCGCCTGCGCAGAAGGGCATCGTAGCCCATCTCTAGGCTGTTAAATACCCCATGCAATCCGCACGATTCAAAATGCTCCAGCATGTTCAGCCCAAGTTGCGTCTTACCCATCCCCGGCCGCGCCGCAATGAGCATCACGGCTCCCGGCTCATAGTATTTCAGCCTGGCACGCATGGTCAGCAGGTGGGGCTTGCATGGGTAATCTGGTTCGTACCCTTCCAATTTATCTTCAACCCAGCGGTCGAAGGTATCGAAGTTCAAATCTTCGGCGATGGTGTATGCACCCGATTCGCGCCGAAATTCATCCTGCTTCCGCCGCAGGCCTTCCGCGGTCATACCGCTCATAATAGCACCTGGTATCATTTGCGCAGCCCGGTGTTCCACCCACATCTTGTACACCGGCTCAAAACACTGGTATGCCATCTCCAAATCCACACCGGAGGCATTGCGCATCAGCACGGCCGCATCGTCGGCCGTGAAGTTGATGCCGCTTTTCTGGCACTCGTGTATCAAGCCGTTGGCGCTGAATTTCCCAAACTGTTTCTGTAAGCGCCAGATCATTCCGGTTACCTGATCGTATCTGGACGCTGAAAACCACGCAGGCGTGATCTTCGCAACATACTTGCGAAAGTTATGCGGCTCCCGAATGATAGCAGCAATCAATGCATCTGACAACTGCTGGTACTGTACTTCGATTCCTTCTTTCATATCCGGGCTATTTTGTAGGCTTCATTCAATATAGCGCCGTATTCGGCCTCAAGGCCCGAGAATCTGTCACGCACATGCGCCTTGGATTGCTCCAAGCTGCCTCCGCATTTCCCAATGATGATCTTCCAGTATTCCACCCATAGCCCCGTCGTCTGCTCGTCAAGCGCTGCAAGTGCGCGCCGCCATGATTCCATTTGCATAGCGTGCAACTGGTTGAGGAAAGCACAGTATTCATCCGCACGGTGTGCCGGATATTCACGGTATAGCCCGGCGCAGCAACCGGCGCAAAAGTATCGAATACGGTAATCATTCACCTCGGGCGCCCGCTGTATCTGTTCGTCTGTAAGCCTAAGCAGCACGCTTACATCGGTGAGCGTGCCAAAGTACCGATGTACTTCCACGATCGCACAGACGGCGCTCTGCAATTCAAGCCGCCGATCCGCTATCCGAATAATTGGTCTTGTTTTCATATCGGACGGTATTTGGGTTCCTTAATTCCTTCGCTGTCTGCAGATACCACCATACGGTGCCGAGGCTCTGCAATTTCCGTTTCGGTAGCGAAGCGCCGAGCAGGCTCCGCCGATCGGCCAGGCGCGCCGCCGGAATATTTTTGCGTCGAACGGTAATGTCTCGAAGAAGAGAAATTCAGAAAGTGCGAAAGCAAAGAAGCCCGAGTGTGGTAGCTTTCGCTTTTGGCGGTTGCCTCGAGCGCAAATGCCTCAAAGTACTCATCAAAATTGACGATCGGGATTTTCCGAGAAAGCGAAAAAGCTTCTCGCGTGCTGTTTTCAGCTTTTATTGAAAGCAACCAATTTTGAAATTGGTTTTTGCTTTTATCAATATCAATATCATTTAAATTGTATTTATATTCTATTTCTGTTACAGCGTGGCTTAAAGGGGGTACAGCGTGGCTTAAAGGGGGTACAGCGTGGCTTAAGGGGGGTACAGCGTGGCTTAAGGGGGGTACAGCGTGGCTTAAGGGGGTAGAATCTTTTTGCCCAATATACCATGCGTAATTTACGCGCATTTTACGCCCTTCGTGGGTTTTTGCGTTTGAGTACTCAATCTCGAGATAACCCGATTTTTGAAGTCTACAAAGGTACAGGCTTATGTTTTGAGATGAACAATGCAGCCAATTTGCAAAGTGTTTGTTATTGGCATAGCACCACCCGGTGCTTTCAGATAAGCACTTCACCTCGGCCAACAGCATTTTTTCAGAAGGGGATAATTTATCGTCAGCCCATATTTTTGCCGGGATAAATACGCCAGTAAATTCACGTTTTTCACTCATAATGCAGCGTTGTTTAATCCGTGGCAAACAAAAAGACGGCCTGCCACATACCGCTGCTAAAAGACTCTTTGAAGGAGCTATGCTGGGCTAACCAGCTCGGTAAGGACAGACCGCCGTATCTTGAATACAACGCTGCTGTGAGCAAAAAAAGGCCCCATATTTGGAGCCTGATATGGCTCCTTCAATAATCTTTTAGCGGGACAAATATACATGGTTTTTGAGATTCAAAAACTTTTTTCACAATTTATTTTTTTCCACCCGTTTATTTCCATGGTCCGTCCGTATGCGATGCTGCACAAAAAGCACAGACATACCTCCGGTTTTCGCACTTTCCCGCCGAGCGCCCTCGGCACCTGGCTGGGTTTCGACCAGCGGTATAGCACACCGTCGGCAAGCGTATCACAGTGATAGCAGATACGCTGCTCATCCGGCACTTCGCTCATGGGAATTTCGATTGCGTTGGATGTCCGATGAATCATATTGCAAGTCGCATTTGCTGATTAGCGTAGTTGATCAAAGCGAATGCTTCTACGTGCTTTCCAGTCACCGGATCTTTTACCCGGCGTTCCAGGTATTCCAATCGGTACGGCTTACCATCCAGTTCGATGCCGTTTTTTTCAATCTCATTTACGCGGCCGGCTACCGTAGATGATTCAATGCCCATAAACCTGGCGATGTCTTTCCTTGTCACCGGCTTCCCTGAACACGTTTGCATCAAGATATACCGGGCAATCCGGTGCCGCAGGGTGTTTCTTTCCGCCGAAGTTGAATGATAGGTTTCTGACGAACTTGTTTTTACGTTACTCATAGTACGTGGTTTTTGCAGTCAGGGCCCCGGCAACTCTTACGAGCTGCCGGGTTCTTACCCTAACTAAATCAAATGTTGCTCTGCGTGAGGAAGCCGGGAATCGAACCCGGTCACTCGAAATCACCATTTTGCGCTTTCGCCACTTCCCCGTAAATTTGCCCGCCTCTTTTGGCGGGCGTCATAATCTCTCTCATGAAAATCTTCGCGCCCGGTGCGGATTCGAACCGCATTTAATACCCAATGTCCTTATTGTATCTGCCGCTGTCCCCAGTCCGGCTGCCCCCGGGCAATAATTGCCGGTCTTTCCCGGCTGTCTGTTAAAAAGGAAGATCGTCTTCATCGTATGATTTACCCGCCCTGTCATTCGCCGGGGAATACTCCACATGTACGTTACTGGTTATCTGATTGGCATCGCTGGATGCGCGCACGTTGGTTTGAGTAGGGGCTGGCCCTATCCCTGTGATTTTCTTAATTACGCGATCCAGCATCCACTCAGCCACCGGCATGAAGTCATATTCAATCTTTCCGCCGCGGCCTTCCCATGTACGCGGATCCGGGCGGCCTTGATCTTTCAACACATTCCACTCCGGGGAGCCGATCGTATCTACTCCCTGCCGGATAGAAATACCAATCTGCCTTTTCCCATCGCGCGTCATATCGTATGGCGTAAACGTTGCCTTTTCCCACGGCTCGTAGTACGGGTTCAGCATCCGAGCCAGCAGGTTCAAGCTGTTACGGCTGTCCAGTTGCCCGACTTCCCAAATTATTTCTTCACCGCCGCTTTCCACATCAAGCGCCAAGAAAGGCATATCAATCTCCTTAATCTTTTTGCTCATCTTGTAAACAGATTTCACCACCGCGGTGAAATTGGAGAAGATTTCATAGCAGTACGTTCCCGATTCTGAGGTGTACGTCTCGAACGTCCGTTTCCCGCAATCAGCGGGAATCGTATCCACCCGAAGTTTAAGCACCTGCCGACCTTCCTTGTCTTTGTCTTTTCGCCCGGTTATCAGGCGCTTTTTTTTGTTTTCTCCGTAAGATTTTGCTTCCATATCGTTAGTAATTAAGTCTGCGTTTGAGTTCGGCTCGCCAAGCCCGCCGTTCGTTTATGATCTCAGACCATGCATTTAGCAGCCGCTTCTCAGTTTCAAATTTGGTTTTGTGCTTTCCGTGAATATGATTCACGACAGTGTTGTAGTGAACACCGGCACGCTTGGCAACCAGTTTGTAGTCGCCATCCCGAATTTCATCTTTAATCTGCTCAATATCAGTAATCATATTTCGTGTTTGCAATGCTTTTAATTCGATTTACTTCCTCTTCGGCGTCCCGGTGATGGCGTCTTGCTTCCCGGTATCTGCGCTCCGCTTCTTCTTGCGCAGAAAGGGCGGCAAAAAAAGCGTCTTTCTTTTCCTTCTGCCACATTTCAGCCTGCTGTAATTCGTCCGAAAAAAACCTCGGCACACTGCAGTCATACTCGCAGTATTCTCCGGCTATGTATTCAATTTCTTGAATTACCTGCTTAGGCAAAGATGCCACGTTCATTGGGAATCCACTCATATCCTCAGTCCGCATTATTTCTACGTCCACCGACGGCAATTGAGGCGCGCCATTTTCGTCCTCAAACGGCCAAATAGTCACCCGGCACTCCAAAAGGAACTCTTTGCCGCTGAAGCCGCGGTGCATGAAGCGCACCGTTTTGGCCTTTATTTTTGTGGTATCTTTGTGCATTTTGTTACGCAAAATTAAATGATAGCACAAATATAAGTTAACAAAACCAATTAATATACATGCCGGGTAAAAAAAAATGTTAATGAGTGTAAAAAAATACATTCATCTAACTAAACCTTTATTTTGCTAACATTTTTCAGTTTTACCATGGAAAAAAGCGCCGATTCTGCACTATTTAAAAACCTTCTCGATGCGTTAAAACTCACGCCGTCAAAGTTTTGCAAAGAAACTACCATATCTCCACCCATCGTATCCGGCATATTATCCGGGAAGCGCACAATCACTTCAGACGTGATCGTGCGCACCCTCCGACGATACACCAACGTAAACATTGAGTATTTGTTAGGCAACTCCGAATTAATGTTCGTGAATGGTTTCCCGCCAGTCAACCCGGCAGAAGCTATGGCCAAGGAACTGGCCGCGGCAAAAATTGAAATCCTCCGGCTCAAAGCCGAACTGTACGACCTTATGTCTGCACAAAACAAAAAAGCCCCTCCAGGCGGAGAGGCTTAGACAGCAGGTGTTCTAACAAATCACCCCCCGGCTCTTGCGCCGGGGGTGTAATTATTTTAGATGTTCGGGATTCACCCGAATATACATTTCAAAAGTATATCTTTCAGGAGCGTAACGCTGCAAAAAATATTGCAACCGGCGGTGGCCTAATTGCACTACTCTCCCTTTTCTAACAATTTTTCCTTCCGCAGCCCGCCTTGCCTGCTGCAATGCCTGTCTTTCAGAAGGAGTCAGATTCTCCCATATAACAGGTCTGACATGCTCCCAAAAATCTGCCCAGGCTTCTGCCGGAGTTAAAAGATAGCTCATGCGACAAAGGTAAACGGCATTTGTGAAATTAGTTTAATTTTTTTTTGTCTTTTTATTGTAATTGTGAAATACGTTTCACTATCTTTGCACAACAAACGAACGAACGAAATATGAGCACATATCCGAACATTGCCGCAAACGTTGTAGCGAACATTAGCCCGAAGGATATGGCGAACATTACCGCGAAGGATATAGCGAACATTCTTGGCGTTGGGACGGACGCCGTACGAATGAAATATAAGCGAATGTTCCCCACCAGACCGTTCGATGCAACCGAGCCGTTACCCCGTGAAATATCCGGACGACTGCTTGCCGACGGCCGTAAAAAAGCCGCCGCCAACAAACCGGCAAATAAGCCGGTCACTGCCACGCCGGTAACCATTCCGCCGGCAAAAAAACCTTCCGCGCCTGAATTCAATCTGCGGCGCGCCATGCTAATCTTCCTGCTTGTTGCCCCGACGGCTGCAAGTGTCACCAATATGTACCACGTAACTGGGGAGATCACCGCAGAGCCGATTACGGCGGCGCTATACACCATCGTACTCAGCGTTACGGCACTCGGATTCACGCTTGCCGGTACCAGCTCTTGGCTTACAGCTATTTTATCCTTCTTGCTCATCGGATACGAGGCTTTTTGCAACCTCTCGAGGTTGTATTACGGCCTAATGGGCGGTGTTTGTGGCAATCCAACAAGGTTTCTTGGCACCGTGACCGACATCTTTCACTCAGGTTCTCACGGCACAGCCATTGCAATAGCAGGTTTTTCCGCTGCTATGTTGGCCGCAGTCCAATACACAGCAATTTTCGAAATCAACAAATAATACTTCACGCTATGGAAAAAATGACAAAAGAACAAGCAATCCAGCACATTGAGACTCTTTATCCCCCTGATTCGCAATTTCCTGACATTCGGGCAACTGGCCGATGGTTAATGGATGAAAATATCGGCAATTCAGTGGGATATAACAACTGGAGAAATTTGCCCGAGCAATCTTTGAAAGAGCTGGCTACAATCAATCTTTTACACGCTAATGAACATGCCTAACATGCCGAAAATTGACTGGTCGAAAGCGCCAAAATGGGCAAATTATTACGCCATAAATGGCTATGATGGTCGTGCTTATTGGTTTGAGGCCCAACCATATCCGGACAAAAAATACAGGGAATGGGATTCAAACGGAAAAATGTTTGAATTTCATCAAAAATATCCAATCCAATACGATTGGGAACAAACACTTATTCAAAGACCAGATAATGGACTTCATTTACTTTCTCTGCAAAATAGCGGGTTTTGAGCCATTCGACGTGCAGAAGCACGGCGTTATCGCTCCAGCCGCTTGGCATGGCGCCAAATCAGCGCCAAAACAAAAAGATCGGCCTTCTGAGTTTGAGGTGGTCGCAACCACTGCATCATCGGTAGCCTTAAGCACAAAACTGAAACCGGCAGATGGCGAGCGCACATACGAAGCTCCGGTTAAGTCTGGTACCAGTACCGACACCAGCGGTCGCACGCCCTACCTTACACACGACGACCTGCGCGAACTTGCGCGTCGCAACGTCTCCAAGCGAGCCGCGGAAAAAGCAAAACCACTATGGTACGAAGGTCGGTCATCGGCGGCCATTGCCAAGGCCGTCGGCATGTCGCAGCGGACTATCGAGGGCGCAATAGGGGCATTCAATGCAGCCCTACCGCAAGTCACCGCAGTTGCGGTCGCAAATGATTGATTACTAAACAGGTGTGGTTGCGGTAAATTACCGCAAGTAACCCGCAACTACACCTCAAATAACACCGCAAATGCAAATATTCTGGGTACTCATTCTTATCACTGTATTTTCCTTTCTATGGCATGCCGTATGGCGCACCCGTCAGGAAACGGCCAGACAACTATACTTTAACCGGCTCGCTATGCCGGTTCTGCTCCTACCTGACAGCCCATTCGATACCGGATTCTCCGCCCGTATCGAAGGCATCCAGCGCGCGCTCGAAGCCTCCGGTAATACCTTCAACGTGCGGATTATCGCTACCCCCTACTACGCACCGGTGGGCGACCTTCAGACAATCAACAAGTCATTCGATATGTACGTCCTGCTTCAGGTGCAGGCATGGCTCGAAGCCAGGGAACAGGTAGCAGCCACAGCCTACAAGGCCGCACCAGATGCGGCATTCGAAGTCATTGCCGGTGCAAAAAAAGCAAGTTAGTTTTCATCCAAAAGTAAAACGAAATATGAAACAAGCCGTAACACTTACTTCCGCACAACGCGAACATTACTTTAAACAACTGGCTCCAACGGACGTCGAAATCGTAGTGGTGGAACCAGCACAACGTTCGCCCGTGCTCGAAATATCCGAACGAAAGCCAGACGCATCCGTGCAGGCCAAGCGCAGCGAGATGATTCGCCAAGAGTATGCTCGCCAACAGCAGTTGGCACAGGCTCAATATTCGCCTGTATCACGCGAATCCGGCGCAATCACACTACTCAAGTTAGGATCACTCGGAGCCGGCGGCGCTCTGGCTTGGGAGATTGCTACTGCCTTTAATCCCACCGCTCTTGCCATCACCGCTGGCGTGATGGCCTTTGTCGGCTTGCTTACTTACCCGCGCAAGTCCCAGCCCCGTGAACAACCTACTTGGATGCCAAAGAACCCACATCCAGTACCGGGTTATAAGCAGGCAAATGTCAATATTAATCCTGTCATTAATGTGTCCGTAAATGTGCAACAATGAAAAATAAAAAGACAAATCAAACATCACTTTTCGAGCGCCTGATTATAACCACAATAGCAATATTCGCATTTGTGTACTTGGTTTTTATTTTTTCATCACCAAAACAGGTAGTTGATTGCAAAAAATGCAATCAACAACTACCTTTGTAACGCGTAAGGCAGCAAAGATGTAGTTAAAATGGTATTTGGTTTCCCCCGCTGATACATATTAGCGGGGGTTTTTTATTCGTTCAGAGATGTGGCTTCCTTAGTTCTGGAATAGTAGTGAAACATAATCGGTACTTTCCGATCATCTAAGTGCAGACCGCGCTCCATCACACCAACCGTTAGGCCCAGCAACTGTGCAGCCTGCACAATCCGGTAACGCAGCACTGGGTCGGTACACATAATATCCACCGCCCGGCCTTTCAAGTGCAAGGATGCCGGAGCACCACCCACCAGTTTATTTTTCTCGGAGGATCTGAATGCGGAGGTTATGACGAATGGCGTACCTGAAAGGTGCCGGCACTCGTCGAGCTTACGAAGAAACTCGGCATTCATTTTTTCAGACACATCGTGTCCGTCCATGCGAAAGTCCGCATCCGTGAAATATCGGAGTTTAAGCGTCAGGGGCATCTTCAAATTCAAATTTATCATGCGGCGCCCTGGTGAACTCGGTTACCCGTTTTCCCCATGTGAGTTCGCCAAAGTGGCTAATATCAACAATCACGTGCATATTCGGCCTTTCATCCCGAATAGCCTCCGCCGCCTTGTAAAGCGCATGAATCGCCTTATCAGCAGCGTCCTCACCAATGGCTTCGTATAGCACCTCTTGTACAGCCTTATTCATCATCATCCATGTTATTAGCAGCCCACATTACAGCCCAACTGCACAATAGGCAGGGGCCAAGAAAAATCCCAAAAACAATTTTGGCTACAATCATTTTCATTCCTGTTGCATTCTTTTCAACTTCGGAAATCGCGCTGAAAGTTCATTCACCAGCCACTCCACACGAGATTCCAGCCGCGTGCGCTCCATCTCGCAGCGCCGAATTTCATCAATCTGCGCTTCGATCTTTTTGTCTTGATTAATAATGGTGATTTTCATTTCATTGGTGCGCGAAACGAAGTCGTGGTACAAGGCAATAATAGCCAGGGAAAGAAGTACAACGGTGCCTCCTTGCTTTCTGATCCACTCAAGAAACAACTTCTGGAACTCCATGCCGAATGAGTAATTTTTGTTCAAAATTAGCGCCATTTTGTTCCTTATAATGCAAAATGCGCGCCTTTTTTCACATAAAATGCTAACTAATTGTGAATGTTATCCCGCTGTTTCCGGATAGCCCTTGAAGATAGGTCACTGCCGCCTTTTCAAACAAGCTGTACGCTTGTGCCGTAGCGCCCGTGCCAGTCATAGTTTCAGCATTCAGCACATTTTTGGCCAAATACAGCGTATGTTGGCCCATGGTATTATCATTGGCATCACGAGCAATGAGGTTGAGTGTTGCGCCCTGATTGTTATTGATCACGGCCTGTACTTCAATTTTTGGCTCAAAATATTTGATCGCATTCACGATCGTACTTGTGTCCATAAGCACCACATTGGCGCCGCTTGATACTGTAATCATATATTAGAAATATTCTACGTTCCAGCGCCACGCATACTGCGTGGACGCCGCTAAAGTTCCATTGGCGGTGAATGTCAGGCCCGTACCATTTGCGGCGCTTACATATACCTTCGTGATGTCCGTAGCCGCCTGCGTGGTGGCTGCGCAAAAAACAGGATTAGAAGCTGTCGCTCCGGTTACACCATAAGTTACGTTCAGGATTGGCGCATTCGCCGAGGGAGCCGTACCCGTCGTCACAAAAATATAAAATCCATTTTTCCCTCCAGTCACCTGAAATGTAGCACCAGTACCTGCTCCCGTCCCCAGCGTCACTGTCGGCGGGTTATTGGTATTGAGCATCACCAGCGATCGTGTTCTGCCGGTATTATTGTCAATCTCGAACGCTGGCGCGGTATTATTTACGCCAATTTTTGTAGTCGTCTCATTCGTAATAGTCAGGCCATTTGTACCGGTAGATGGATTAGATTGAGGCGCAATCCTGAAAACATCCAAGTTGCTGTTATCAACTCCAAGCGACCAAGACATTATCCCCAACACACTCATTACAATATATGGATCACCGCCGTTTGCTCCGCCCACAGTTAATTGCAACTGCGTGTTACCGACCCCCGATGTATTCCACTCATTGGATAGCAGCATGTATATCAATCCAGATGTACTGCCTTGCGCTCTAATTACCTCTTTCGTACCACTCGTCCCCACCGGTGCAATTTGCAGGTTGGCTGATGGCGTGGCAATGCTGCCTATACGCAGGAACAGGTTGGTATTATCCCACAGCAGGTTGCTACTACCTCCAATAGTATTGGCGGCCGTTCCGAATGCCACTTGGGTGTTGGATATGGATCCGCCAATGCCACCGGTGCTGATCGTGGCATATTCCAGCCCGGTGCCGCCTGAGTTTACCCGAAGTACCTGCAATGCCGTGCCGATTCCTGTAAGCCCCGTGCCGCCCCGGGCCGTTGGCAACGTTCCGGTAGTCAATTTCGAGGTATCGAGGTTCGGGATGTCCGCCGGTACCAGAGAGCGGAATAGCGGTATATCTGATCCACCAGATGCAGGCCCGGCAAACACATAGTTGGTGGCCGTTGTATTCAGATTCAGAGTAAGGGTTCCTGATCCAGTTACCGGCGAACCTGTTACAATGAATATGCCAGGAGCCGTTAATTCAACGCTTGTTACGGTGCCAACGTTAGGCGTCCAATACTCCAGTGCAGTCCCGGTAGGGTTCACGCGCAGCACTTGTGTCGCAGCTCCTATCGTGTTCAGCCCCGTGCCGCCCCGGGCCGTTGGCAACGTTCCGGTAGTCAATTTCGAGGTATCGAGGTTCGGAATGTCACCAGCCACCAACAGCCGGAACGTCGGCACCGCGCCGCCGCCAGATGTCGGCCCGGCAAATACAAGGTTGGCCAATTGCGTCACCAGCGCCGCAGTCAGCGT
>JBEIDF010000011.1:0-38300 GCA_040383605.1 Lewinellaceae bacterium | reverse complement strand
TGAGCCAAAAAAGGATCCATTTTTCGCCAGACGAAGCGATTTTTTGCAGGCCATAGCAGCGCTATGGTCAAAAAAAATCGCAAAGTATGGCGGAAAATGGGACTTTTGGGGCCAGACAGCGATCCTGCTAACCAGTTACAAAATCGGAACATTTGCAAGAATCTATCACATGAAGCGCGCATGGAGCGAAAGGAACTGATTTTACAGGCCGCCCTGCGGTTATTTTCCGGGCAGGGTTACGACACAACGTCCACCAACCTGATTGCCCGGGAAGCCGGCGTATCGGAGGGGCTTATTTTTCGCCATTTCGGCGCCAAAGAGGGCCTGATGGACGTATTGCGGGCGCGCGGTAACGAGTGTTTGGGAAAGTACATCCGCGCGGTTACAGCGCTGACAGATCCGCGGGCGCGTATTGAGGCAGGTATTGACCTGCCGTTCCGGCTCTTTACGGAAGAGCAGGCGTACTGGACGCTGCTGTTTTCGCTCAAGTGGCAACGCAGTTACCGAAACGCCGCCGACCGCGACGAGCAGTACATCCTCCCGCTGCAAGAGGCGCTGACGGACGCGTTCAGCCAGCTGGGATTCCCCAATCCGCAGCGCGAAGTCGCGCTTTTGTTTGTCATTTTGGAAGGCCTGAGCAGCCAGTTGATAAACCAGCCCACACCGCCTGATATAGCGCAGACCCTCCAGTTTATTAAGTCGAAATATTACCGATAGCGCATGTTCACGAGCGTGTCTACATGTCGCCCTGCCGCAGCGCCTCTACGTCTTCTGCCAGTTTCGGAATCGGATCGCCGAGCACGCGGTGGCCGTCGGGCGTAATCAGGACATTGTCCTCGATGCGGATCCCGCCGAAATTCCGGTATTTCGTCAGCGCTTCATAGTTGATAAATTCCGCAAACATTTTTTTACGCCGCCACTGGTCTATGAGTTGCGGGATAAAATAAATGCCGGGTTCCACGGTCAGCACAAAGCCAGGCTCCAGTTTGCGCCCCAGCCGGAGGTACGCGGTTCCGAACACCGTGCTGCGCGATACATCGGGCGAATAGCCGACGTACTGCTCCCCCAAGTCTTCCATATCGTGCACATCGAGGCCGATCATGTGCCCCAAGCCGTGCGGAAAGAACAGGGCGTGCGCGCCGAGTTCCACCGCCTCTTTCATATCGCCTTTCATCAATCCGAGGGCTTTCAGGCCTTCTGCCATGCGAAGCGCCGTTGCAAGGTGGATGCTTTTGTACGGCACGCCGGGTTGAAGGGCCGCAATCGCGGATACTTCGGCATCCAGTACAATATCGTAGATGTCTCGCTGCCGGGCGGTGAATTTTTTATTTACCGGGAACGTGCGCGTGATATCCCCGGCGTAGTGCATGGCGGTTTCCGCGCCGAAATCGCCCAATACCAGCCGGCCATTTTCCAGCGCATTGCCGTGGTAGTGGTTGTGTAAAATTTGCCCGTTGACGGTCAGGATCACCGGATAAGACAAATTGCCGCCATTGGCTACGGCCAGGCCCTGCACGAGCCCTGCGAGTTCTGCCTCCATTTTTCCGGCCCGCGCCGCCTGCATAGCCGCTACGTGCATGGCCCCGGTGACGTCCACCGCGCGCTCCATTTCAGCAATCTCTTCGGCAGATTTATAAGCCCGTTGCGACACGATGGCGCGGATCAGGGCCTCGGAGGCCGATTCTTTGAGTTTGGGAAGCGGGATGTTCAGCAACGCTTTCAGCAGTTGCATATTATCGTGTCGGTACGGCGGGGTAAAGTGTATCTTTTGGCCGCTTTTGCGCGCTTTTCTCAGATAAGAAGCCAGGCGACGCGCCGGCAGGGTTTCTGCTACGCCCGCCTCTGCGGCCAGTGATTTGAGTTTGGGCATCGCGCCCATCCACACAATATCCTCCATGCTGAGCTCGTCGCCGAAAATAATTTCCCGGTCGTTGTCAATATCCACCACGCCCGCCAGTCCCGGTTTGTCTATTCCAAAAAAGTACAGAAAATTGCTATCCTGTCGGAAATGATAGGTATTGGCGGCATAATTCATACCGACTTCCTGGTTGCCCGGGAAAAAAACCAGCCCAGAGCCGAGGTCTTTTTTGAGTTTGGCGCGGCGCGCCTGATAGGTATTAGCAGAAAACATAATTTTTTATAAAAATGGTACGGGCGCGAAGATCGAAAAAAATAGGCGTATAAAATGAAAAAACAACACGCGGGCGCCTAAAGCAGCGTTTTTTTAGCCTTGGTTTTCGTATATTTTGCCAAACGCCCTGTAAGCAGTTCCTTGTTTGGCGAACCAACAAAAAGCGCCGATTGAATGTTTAATCTAAAATATATAAATACAGACTATTAAATTTGTACTTTAGCAGCAAATATTAAAAAATCATTAAAAGCCGTAAGGTCCGTTTAATAATGAAATTTTTTTACTTCCTCTTTCTCAGCGTTTTATTCTCCATTTTCCTGCATTTTGAAACCATCGCGCAACAGAACTGCCCGCCGCCGGGTTTCCCCAATCCGGGAAACACCTGCGCGCAAGCGCCGATTTTGTGCGAAAACCTGGACGGGTACTGCTCGACCATCAACAACAACAACGTCTCGCAGAGTTTTCCGGGCTGTCCGGGCTGGACGTTGAACAACGACGAATGGTTTGCTTTCTATGCCGGCACGACCCAGATCAGTATTGAAATCACGCCCTCCGACTGCCAGCCGGGCAACAACAACGGACAGGGTCTGCAGGGCGCTATCTACCGGGCCTGCGGCCCCCCGTGGGTATCTATGGACTTGCAGTGCCAGTGCACGGTGAATCCGTTCATCCTAGAGTCCAATAATTTTATCGTCGGCCAAGTATATTATATTGTACTGGACGGCTGCGGCGGTAGTGTGTGCGATTACGAAGTGGAGGTGATTTCCGGCTCCACAGTCGGCGCGCCGCCGGCAAATCCAGGGCCTATCGCCGGCCCAATGACCGTCTGCCAAGGCCAGGGCGTCAATTATTCTATCGCGCAAGTGCCGGCCGCAACGATCTACACCTGGAGCATGACGCCTTCGCTGGGCACGATCGGCTCGAATAACAATAACGCCACGGTGACCTTCACTACCCCGGGCACTACGGAACTCTGTGTGAGCGTGGCAAACGCCTGCTATCCAAACAATACACCGTCCTGCAAAACCATCACCGTCATTCCCACGCCCACCGCTACCCTCAGCGGCGGCGGCGTATATTGCGCGAATGGCGGCGATCCGGTGGAACTGACGGTGACCTTCACCGGAGATGCCCCCTGGGAATTCATCTACCGCCGCAACGGCGTCGCGCAACCGCCCATCCAAACGAGCTCGAACCCCTACACCTTTACGGTGACGCAACCGGGAACCTATACCCTGCAAAGCGTCCGCTCGGTAGTCGGGAACTGTCCGGGAACCGTCTCCGGCTCCGCCGCCATCACCTCGGTCACCCTCTCGCCTACGTTTGCAATCACCAAGCCGACCTGCGGAGAATCCACCGGGGCAATCAATACAACGCCGGGCGGAGGCAATGCCCCTTATACTTTTAACTGGTCTAACGGCGCATCAACGGAAGACCTCAGCAACATTCCGCCGGGCACCTACACCGTGACCATCACCGACAACAACGGCTGCACCGTCGTGCGGGATGTTATCGTGGATGATAACCTGATCAATATCAACGTCACCGGCACCGTCGTGGCCAATACCACCTGCAACGGCGGCAACGGCAGCATTGACGTGAGCGTGTCGCCCAACGGAACCTACGAATACGAATGGTCCAATGGGGCGACTACCCAGGATATCAGCAACCTGGAACCGGGCACGTACGTCGTGACCGTAACGACCGGCGTAACTTGTACCGGCACCGCCTCTTTCACCGTCAACGACAATCCCAACGCGCCCCAACTCAGCGCAACAACGGTACAGACTACCTGCGACCTCGAAAATGGCAGCATCAATCTCACCGTAAGCGGCGGGGTGTCCCCCTATACGTTCAGCTGGTCCGGCGGACAAACGACGGAAGATATCGCCAATATCCCCGCCGGCACGTACACCGTCACGGTCACGGGCGCCAATGGCTGTACCAATACGCTGGACGTGACCGTGAACAACAACAATCCGCCGTTCAACGTATCCGGTACCGTGGTGAATAATACCACCTGCAACGGCGGTAACGGCAGCATTAACGTGAGCGTCAATCCGAACGGCAACTATACCTATGAATGGGCGCCAGGCGGCCAAACAACACAGGATATCAGCAACCTGCCCCCCGGAACGTACAGCGTCACCGTCAGCGCCGGCGGCTCCTGCACGGAAACGGCGGAGTTTACCGTGGAAGATAATCCCAACGAGCCCCAACTCAACGCGCAGACGGTTTCAACCACCTGCGACCTGAGCAACGGCAGCATCAATCTCAGCGTCAGCGGGGGCGTGGCGCCTTACACATTCCAATGGGGTAGCGGTCAAACAACGGAAGATATCTCCAATATCCCCGCCGGCACCTACACCGTGACGGTCTCCGGCGCAAACGGCTGTACCGCCGAACTGGAAGTCACGGTGGACAACAACAACCCGCCGATCAATATCAATGGAAATGTTGTGAATAATACCACCTGCAACGGCGGCAACGGCAGTATTGATATCAGCATCAGCCCGAACGGCAACTACACCTATCAATGGTCGCCGGGCGGACAAACAACCCAGGATATCAATAACCTGCCGCCGGGCGAGTACACCGTCACGGTCAACGGCGCCGGCAGCTGCTCGGAAACGGCCAGCTTTACCGTGGAGGATAACCCGAACGAACCGCAACTGGATGCAACCACCACGGAATCTACCTGCGACCTGAATAACGGCAGCATCAATCTCAGCGTCAGCGGCGGCGTGGCGCCCTACACGTTCCAGTGGGGCAGCGGCCAAACTACCGAAGATATCACCGGCGTACCCGCAGGCGCGTACTCGGTCACGGTTACCGGCGCAAACGGCTGCACCGGCGTCCTGGACGTCTCCGTGGACAACAACAACCCGCCTTTCAATATCAACGGTTTCATCCAGCCCAATACCAACTGCAACAGCAACAACAACGGCAGTATCTCCGTCGCAGTCAATCCATCCGGAAATTACACGTACAGCTGGTCCAGCGGACAATCTTCGTCCAGTATCAACAACCTCGCGCCCGGCCTGTACATCGTGACGGTCAGCGCCGGCGGCAGCTGCGTGGAAGAGGCCGCTTTTGAAGTGCCGGACGAACCCAATCCGCCGCAACTGACGTTCACCTGGCTGGACGCCACCTGCAACCTGAGCAACGGCAGCATCAACCTGACCGTGCAGGGCGGCGTAGCGCCGTACACCTATAGCTGGAGCAGCGGCCAAAGCACCCAAGATATTAATAACCTACCCCCGGATCTGTACCTGGTGACCGTCACCGGCGCCAATGGTTGCAGCGCGGAAGACGGTGTCACGGTGGACAACCAGATCATTGATATCACCGCAGATGCCACCATACTGCCGCAAACTTCCTGCCTGAACAACAACGGCCGGATCACGCTCTCCTTCAGCCCGAATAATGTGACCTTCCTGTGGTCGAATAACGCCACTACGCCAAACCTAAATAACGTAGGGCCGGGCCTCTACTCCGTAACGATCAGCGCGGGTGGCAGTTGCACGCAGGAGTTTTCTTTCGAGGTGCCCGACGAACGGGAATACCCCGCAATTGACTATTTCACCGTGAACCCCGCCTGCGGCTTTCCCAACGGCTCAATTGATATTGACCCGGCCGGGGGCGTGTTCCCTTATACCTATAAATGGTCGAATAATGCAATGACGCAGGATCTCTCGAACCTGGCGGCCGGCGCCTATTCAGTTACGGTGACCTCGGCCCTCGGCTGCTCTTCGGTCGAATTTTTTACGCTGGAAAATGAAGTGCTGGATATTTTGGTCAACGGCACGGTCGGCGATAATTTCTCCTGCACCGCCCCCAATGGTTCTATTGATATAGACATAGACCCATCCGGGGTGAATTACACCTATAAATGGTCGAATAATGCGATGACGCAGGACTTGTTCAACCTGGCGCCGGGTATTTACACCGTAACGGTTACCTGGGGCTCCTGCTCCGCCGCTGCCTCGTTTGAAGTGCTGGATTTAACGGAACCTCCGGTAGTCTCCCTGGCGGTTACGCCGGCTACCTGCGGCCTGCCCAACGGCGGCATCAATTTGACGGCCTCCGGCGCCTCTCCGCCCTATACGTTCAAATGGTCGAACAATGCGACATCGGAAGACGTTGCAAACCTGGCGCCCGGCGCCTACACTGTAACGGTAACCGATTTTTTCAACTGCACCGCCACGGCAAGCGCCACGGTCGGCAATAATAACGTCGCGCTGAACATCACCGGGGTGACGCAGGCGAATACCTCCTGCGCCCAAGCCAACGGCGCCATCAATATTACCGCAACGCCGGCCGGAAGCCCCTTTACGTATAAATGGTCGAATAATGCGACCTCGGAGGACATTTCCGGACTCGCGCCGGGCAACTACACCGTGACGGTTACGCTCGGCACGAGCTGCTCCGCTACCGCCGGTTTCACCGTAGGCAACAACACGGTGGATCCGGAAATCAGCGCAGTAGTCACACCCTCTATTTGCGGCAACCCCGATGGCGCCATCAACCTCTCCATCGCGAACGGTGCAGCGCCTTATACTTTTAAATGGTCCAATAACGCCGTTTCGGAAGACCTGACGGGCATACTCGCAGGCCTCTATTCCGTGACGGTCACGGACGCCAATGGATGCGTAGCAGACACAACCCTCGACGTGCCCAACAACGCCTCGACGTTCAGCCTTTCCGGTCTTGCTGCACCGCTCACCAGCTGCCTCAGCAACAACGGCGCAGTGGATCTGACGGTCACGCCGGCCGGAACCTACACCTACCTGTGGTCGAATAACGCGGTTTCCCAGGATATCAGCGGGCTGCCCGCCGGAACGTATTCCGTATCCGTCACGGAAACGGGCAACTGCGTAGCCTCGGCGGTCTTTATCGTCACCGATAACCGCACCTATCCTACCCTCAACCAAACGGTCAGTCCGGAAGTATGTGACAACCTCAACGGCAGCATTGACCTCAGCGTGTCGGGGGGCCAGAGTCCTTTTGTCTTCTCCTGGTCGAACAACAGCGCCACGGAAGACCTGACCAATATCGCCGCCGGCACGTATGCTGTCACGGTCACGGGCGCGAACGGCTGCACGGCAGCAACGAGCATCGTGACGCCGGCAAATTATATCAATTTTTCGCTGTCCGCAAGCACCCAGCCGGATAACTCCTGCACAGTGGACAACGGCGCCGTCAACCTGACGGTCTCCCCGGCAGATAACTACACGTTTACCTGGTCGAATAATGCAACCACCGAGGACCTCGCGAGCCTGCCTTCGGGCACGTACGACGTAACCGTCACGCTGTTCGGCAGCTGCACGGCTACGGGCAGTTATACGGTGGGCAACACCACGGGCGCCCCGCTGATCGCAGAAACTATTTCCCCCGCACTTTGCGGCCAAAGCAGCGGCAGCATCAACCTGACGGTCAGCGGCGCTACCACGCCGTACGTTTTCAAGTGGTCAAATAACGCCCTGACGGAAGACCTGAGCGGCGTTCCGGCCGGGTCTTACAGCGTCACCGTCACCGGCGCCAACGGCTGCTCGTCCGTGAAGTCGTTCCTCTTGCCCGACGATGTCATTATCCCCACCGTTTCCGGGGTGGTCAATCCGAATACGGCCTGCCTGAACAACAACGGCGCGATCTTCCTGAGCGTCGCACCGGCGTTGAACTACACCTACTCCTGGTCGAGCGGACAGAGTGCGTCCAACCTGACTAATATCGCTGCAGGCACTTATACCGTCACCGTCAACGGCGGCGGCGCTTGTATCTCCGTGGCCAATTTCACCGTGCCGGAAAACGCCGGCGTAGTGGCGGTGGTCGGTACGGATACGGATATCCGCTGCTTCGGTTCGAATAACGGCGCCATTGACCTAAGCCTGAGCGGCGGCACGCCGCCCTATGTATTGAACTGGTCGCCGGCAATTCCAGGCAATCCGGAAGACCCGACGAACCTGGCGCCCGGAACGTATGTAGTCACGGTAACGGATCAGGTAGGCTGCTCCTCCACGCGTACATTTGTCATTTCGCAACCGGCTGCCGCCCTGACCGTCAATTGCGCGCAAACCAGTTCCATCAGCCAACCAGGCGCAACCGACGGCGAAGCCGCGGTCAATATCACCGGCGGTACCGCCCCGTATTCGGTCGTCTGGTCGCCGGGAAGTCAGCAAACCAATGTGCCCGCCGGCGTATTCCCTATTGCTAATCTCGGCGTCGGCAACTACGCCGTGACGGTCACCGACGCCAACGGCTGTGTGGTGAATTGCGGTTTTGCGATCACGCTCGTTCCCTGCGTCACCGCCATCGGCAGTATGGGCAATACGGCCCTCAGCCTGTGCGGCGATGGCTGCCTTACGGCTTCGTACAACCAGACCGGACAGTTTTTGGATCCAAACGATGTGCTGCAATTTATTCTGCACGAAGGCAGCGGCAACCAGATCGTCAATGAAATCGCGCGCAGCAGCACGCCGACGTTCTGTTTCAATCCGGCGAGCATGAACTACGGCACAACGTATTATATCTCCGCCGTAGCCGGCAACAACAACGGCACGGGCAGCGTGCTGTTGCAGCACTATTGCACGGTGGTTTCTATTGGCACGCCAGTGGCATTTTATGAAAAACCGGTGGCCGCCATCGCGCCGCCCGGCAGGCTGTCCTGCGCGGTGGAACAACTGAACCTGAACGGCAGCGCCGATTTACCCGGCTCGGCGTTCGCCTGGTCCACCCAAAACGGGCAGATCCTCGGCAGCCCGGCCCAGGCGACCGTTACCGTCAACCAGGCCGGCACGTACACCCTGATTGTTACGAATACCTTATGTAAAGACACCGCCGTTGTGTCGGTACAAGACCTGACCAACCAACCGCTGGCCAGCATCACCGCCAGTCCGGACGACATCCTCGACTGCAAGATTGACGAGATTATCCTGGCGGGCAAAATTGAGGGTACGTTGAATGCCAACGCGATCTGGCTGAACAACGGCCAGGTGTTCTCCAATGGCGTTACGCTGACGATTGATCAGCCCGGTACGTATCAGTTTGTCATCCTCGACACCCTGAGCCTTTGCTCGGATACCGCGCTGGTCGTAATTAATGAAAACCAGGCTTTCCCGCCCCTGTTTATCAATCCGCCCGGATTCCTGAACTGCTACAGCCCGACGACCACCCTTAGCGGCGGCTCGCCGATTTCCGGCGTACAGTTCCGCTGGGCAACCATCAACGGCGCCGACACCACTTATATCGGCAACGGCACTAACCTCAATGTGAACGCCGCTGGCACGTATTACCTGGTCGGATTCGATCCGGTAAACGGCTGCACAAACGCCGAAAATGTGACGGTAACGGCGGATTTCAATTATCCGACTGCCGAGGCCGGCGCCGGTTTCACCATTGATTGCTTTGGCGAAACAGCCTATCTGGACGGCAGCGGCTCCACCGGCCCGGCGAATATGACCTATCAATGGACAACCAGCGGCGGAAATATCGCCGCCGGCGGAAACACGCCGGAACCGGAAATCAACCTGCCCGGCACATACACGCTAAAGGTAACCGACCCAAGCAACGGATGCTCGGATACCGACCAGGTAATCATCGCACCGAACGAACCGCAGGCCGTTGTGCGCGTGTCCGATCCACCCTGCGAAGGCCGCCGCGGCGAGATCGTGATTGATACCGTGATCGGCGGACTGCCGCCCATTCGCTTCTCGTTCGACAATGGCAATACCTTTACCACGCAAAGCAGCTTCCTGAACCTCGACCCCGGCGCCTACAACGTGCTCGTCGTAGATGCCGTGGGCTGTTCCACAAGCTTCCAGGCCGAAATCAATCCGCCGGAACCGTTCATCGTGGTCGTGGACCCGCAAATCGTACTCGAACTCGGCGACAGCATCCGACTCAATACCCAGGTGAACGTCCCGGATAACCGGATCGGCGCCGTCCTCTGGACGCCTGCCGCCGGCCTCAGCTGCGATACCTGCCTGAATCCGGTGGCCAAACCGCTCACGACTACGCAGTATCGCGTGGTGGTTAAGACCATCGAGGGTTGCGAAGACCGCGCGCCGGTGCTGCTGATTGTGGACAAGCGGGCGGATATCTATGTACCCAATATTTTCTCGCCCAACGGCGACGGGGAAAATGATTTCCTGACCATTTACGCTGATCCGAAGGCCGTCTTGCGCATTCAAACCTTCCAGGTGTACTCCCGCTGGGGCGAACTGGTGCACGAATATTTCAATTTCGCGCCCAATAATCCGGCGGCAGGTTGGAACGGCAAGTTCAACGGACAGGATCTCAACCCCGGCGTGTTCGGTTGGTACGCCCTCGTGGAATTGATAGACGGACGGGTCGTATTGTATGAAGGCGATGTAACGGTAAAGCGGTAAGAACGCCCTCGCCGCTAAAAGAAATCGGGGATTTTCAGCAAGGCAGCTGAAAATCCCCGATTTTTTTAAGACGCCTTTTCGCTACAAGCCCGATTGAGCCGATATCTCCAGCATCCGGTCAATGGATTTCCGCCCCTGCTCGATGATCCAATCAGGCAGCAGAATTTCCGGCATTTCGTACTCCATACACAGGTAGAGTTTTTCCATGGTATTCCGCTTCATGTGCGGGCAGTCATTGCAGGCACAGTTGTTGTTTGGCGGCGCGGGGATAAAGGTTTTGTGCGGACTGGCCTTCTGCATTTGGTGCAATATGCCGCTTTCGGTGGCCACGATGTACGCCGTTGCTTCATCGCGCATCGTAAACTTGAGCAGGCCGGTGGTAGAGCCGATAAAATCGGCCATTTCCAAAATATGGGGCTCGCACTCCGGGTGGGCGATAAATTTCGCCTCCGGGTGGCGCGCTTTCAGCTTCACGATGCGTTCGTGGCTGAAAATTTCATGCACCATACAAGCGCCGTTCCAAAGCACCATATCGCGATCCGTTTTTTTGATCAGGTACTGGCCCAGGTTTTTATCCGGCGCGAAAATGATCGGTTTATCTTTCGGGATACTCTCGATAATGGCTACTGCATTGGTGCTGGTGCAGCAAATGTCCGTCAGCGTTTTCAGCTCGGCCGTGCAATTGATATACGATACCACGATATGGTCGGGGTATTTTTCTTTAAATTTTCTAAAAATATGCGGCGGGCAGGAGTCGGCCAGCGAGCAACCGGCTTTCAGGTCGGGGAGCAAGACTTTTTTCTGTGGGTTGAGCATTTTGGCTGTTTCGGCCATGAAATGCACGCCGGCAAAAACGATGAGGTCGGCGTCCGTTTTAGCGGCTTGCTGCGACAGACCCAGCGAGTCGCCGATGTAATCCGCAACATCTTGGATTTCCGATTCCTGGTAGTAGTGCGCCAGGATGACGGCGTTTTTTTCCTTTTTCAGTCGGGTAATTTCTGCAACCAGATCGAGGGTAGGATCGAGATCAATATCCAGGTATCCCAGGCGATCCAGTTTTTTTTCAGCGGCAGCGAGGTCGGTATTCATCACAAAATATTTTTAGCAGGCGCGGGGCATTTTCTGCCGAAGGCAAAATTTTTACCTTCGGCAGAAAATGCCATAGAAATAATTAACGCCGTGCGCTTTTAATTAACTTCATCGTTTTAGTCTGTCCTTCCCGGGTGATTTGCAGCAGATAAAGACCGTCCGGATACGCCTGGAGGTCAATATTTTCCGACACCTGCGTCGTTCGGCTGAAATTGGTCTCCCAGACAGCCTGCCCCAACAAATTCAGCACCTGCAGGCGCAAGTCGGCGGGCCGGTCAAATTCGAGGGCCAGTCGGGCAATCCCGCCGGTCGGGTTGGGGCTGAGGGCGTAGGCGGTCAGTCCTTCGATTTCGCCCAGGGAGCTTGTACCGATCTGAACGGTGAGTACGTCGGTGCAACCCCTGCCGTCCGTGACCGTGACTGTTGCTTCGCCGACGGGTAAATTGACGGCGGTGGCGGTGGTATCGCCGTTGCTCCAGCGGAACGTATAGGGCGGAATGCCGCCGCCGACGGACACTGTGGCGGTTCCGGTGCTTTGACCCGGGGCGGTCGGCGTGGTGGCGGCTGTGACACCCAGGTTATCAGGGCAGGTTTTCAGATTAATATTGTCTATATCCACCCAATAATCACCGCTGGAGGCCCAGGTTCCGCGGAACCGGATACGGACAGCCTGGCCGGAATACGCGGCGAGCGGGAGTTTGATCGTACGCAGGTTGACCGAGGGGATATGCGTCAGCAGATTGATAACATAGATCGTTTGGAAGCTCGCGCCGCAATCCGTAGAGACTTGGACATCCACTTTAGCGCCGGGGGGCAGGGCGGTCGCAATCGTGCCGTTGCCGCTGTAATCCGTGATCCGGTAATCGAAGAACAGGCTGTCATTGGCGGAAATGGTTCCGAAGCGCGGGGAGACGTGGTTGAAGCTGATTGCACTTGCATACAAATTGAAAGCCAGCACCTGCGAGATGTTGTTGTGCAGGTTGGTAACGAACCCATTGGAGGTCCAGCCTGCGGGCAATCCGGCTTCAAAATTTTCGGTAAAGGGCAGCGGCCGGGGCAGGTGGCTCACAAAATACGTTGCGGTATCATTGGGCCGGTTTTGTTCGTTGTTCAGATTCGTCCAGCACCGGATATCAAACGCGCCGTCGCGGCTGTCGAACGGAATTTTGAAGGTGTAGGTCAGCGTCTGATCGGGCTGCAGTACCGCGCCGATGGTTTCCTCTACGGGCGTTCCGCCGTTGATGGAATACCCGACTTTAAAGGTTGACTGCGTGAGGGTACCAAAATTTGCGACAGAAAAACGGATCGAATCGCTTAGCAGGCCGCAATCCACATTATCGCCCAGTGTCGTGATAGAAAGGCCCGCGAGGTCGCGCGCCTGCGGCACATACACGCGGATATCGTCCACGCCCATGCCCTCGAATTGCGCCGAGGGGTCGGCGCCGAATCCGAAACGGAGCCGCGCCTCATCGGCGCCGGCTGCGCCGTCCAGGCGGTGGCGGGCAATTCGCCAGCCATTGGAGTTGCCGGCCCATACTTCGCCCAGGTTGGCGAAAATGTTGTCGAAATTATACCAGTTGAGGCCCTCGCCGATGGCGCCCACGCGCTCCCAGGTCGTACCGCCGTCAAGCGACATTTCGAGGAAACCGCCGTCGTAGTTCAGTTCCGTGTTGTAATTCACGGCGAATTCTATCACGGGGTCGTCGGTCAGGCTAGAGAAATCAAAGCAAGGCGACTGCAGGAACGAGCGCTCGCCGGCGTTGTACAAGCCTTTGAGGTTGGTTACCCAGGCATTTTGGCCGCTGGCGGCATTTTTGATGATCGGGGCGGCGGGTTTGCCGAAGGCCCAGCTGGGCGAGATGCTACTGGTATCCACGAACCAGCCGCCGTTCCAGTTTTCAAAATTTTGCGAATACGGCGCCAGGAGGCGGTTCACAACATAATAAACAAAGGTATCATTTGCCGTGTCCTCATCGCCGTTCATTTGAGTATATACTTCGATGCGGTATTCGCCCGGCGCGGAAAAGTCGTACGTAGTTTCAAATTCAATAATTTGCGAACTGTCTTTGCCCAATACGCCCGTGAAAAAGCCGTCGTTGGGCTGCGACACGCCGGCATCTAATCCGTTGACGCTAAAGCGGAAGGGAATCAGCGATTGCGGCGCGGCGCCGTAGTTGCGCATCCGGATGGTGACGGTTTCCTCGCCGAGTGCGCAACTGCTGCGCGGCGTCAGGACGCCGGAGATGCCGACGTCATTGGTCCAGTAGGTTTCAAAGGCGATCGGGCCTGCCAGGTTGCTGTAATCGCTGTTGCCGCAGTCCTGGATAATATAGGCTTCGTATTTTGTTTTTTTCTGGAGGCCGGTGAGCGTGATTTTTGGTTGGAAGGTAATCGCTGTATCGCCGGTTCCGGTAGCGGGGTCGAAGCCTGCCGGCCCATAGATCACGGCCCAAACTGCCGAGCTGGGCGCATTGGGGCCGGGCGTCCAGCGCATCCGCGCACGCGTATCCCAGACATTTTCCAGGACAAGCCCTGTAGGTTTCAGGCAGGACGGGCAATCAGCGGTATCCGAAAACAACAGGCCGGTTGCCGGCGCTGCGGCGCTGAACGCCAGGTTGTCTTCGTAATCGTAGAGTTGGAACGACACCTCGTTGTTGAAGGAGCCGGGCGTCCAGAGCAGGGTCAGGGGCTGCCCGTCCTGTACGGTGATGTACACTGTGCTGTCCAGCCCGTCGTCGGTAACGTTATTCAGCGTGAAAGGGGTAGGCGTTCCGCCTGCGGTAACGACCAGGATTCCGCCGTTCCAACCGTCGCCGAAAGAATCTTTCATTTCGAGCCGGTATTGGCATTGTGCGGATAGTGTTTGGGACAAAAACAGCCAGCCGGCTGCGAGGACAAAAAGACGTATAACTTGAAACTTCATAAGATAGCTTGCTCTTAAATTGCTCTTACAAAGTTCAAAGATAGGGTTTGTAAGCGACATGCAAAAACTGCAACGGGAATAGTCGCTTTTTTGCTAAAAAAAGTACCGGATTCGACGGATTTATCGGATTAATTTAAAAAAAAGCAGCGCATCCGGCCGACGCGGGCTCAGCGCACTACCCGCAACGCGTTTTTTAAAATGGTGAACGTAGCCGGGGCTTCGCCCAAAAATTCGCCGTCGGCTTCGAGCAGGGTCGGAAAACCGCCAACCGGCTCCACGGTTACTGGCCCGGCGAGTTGCCGGCCTGCTACACGGGGGTGTTCCAGGATTTTTCCGTTGTAAAAACGGCCGGTTTGCAGCACGACCTCCCATTTGGCCATACGCCGGGCGAACGTGAGGGCCAGCAACCCGTCGTCTGGCTTTGCATGCGGAACCAGGCGCATACCGCCGCCGGAATACGGACAAATACCCAGGTTGATGGTATAAAAATCATCTTCGATCACCTCGCCGTCGAACAAAATCCGAGCAGGGCCAATGCGGTAGGCAAACAGGTGGCGCAGTACCAACCCGAGGTACAAAAAACGCGAAGGCTGCTGCGGGTGCTGCTCAAGGCGGCGCACCAAATACGCATCGTAAGCCATACCGGCCACATTGACAAAATACCGCCGGCAGCGCGCACCCTCCCACTGGTACTCCACCAGGCCGACGTCCTGCAAAACAGTTTTGGGCTCCACCAGCGCTGCCAGGCGCTCGGCGGGGTCGTGCGAGAGTCGGTAGGTGCGCGCCCAGTCGTTGCCGGTGCCTGCCGGAAGCAGCGCGTAGCAAACCTGCTGGCTAGGTACGAGCGCCTGCGTCAGGATACCGTTGGCAATTTCGTGGTTGGCGCCGTCGCCGCCCAATCCCAAAATATGGCGATACCCTTCCCGAATGGCGTTTTTCGCCAGCATCGTGGCATGGCCGCGGCGCACGGTAAATTGCACCGTGTATGGCAAGCCCAACCGGCGCAGCACCTGCTCCGCTTCCTGCCAGCGCCTGCCGGCCAATCCGCCGCCGGCGGCAGGATTGACGATCACGTACCAGCGTAACGCGTTGGGTGTACTGTTCATAGCCCAAATATACGGAAACTACCGCAATTTTGAACTATTTGCCGCCGGCGAAGTTGAAAAGATCTATTTTATTGCCGACATTAGAAACGCCATGGCGCGCCGCACCGCCAAAATTGGCTTTCTGATGAAAAAAACCGCCGTTTTGGACGTTACGCAGGTCACCACCATCAGCATTTTTCATTTCCAGGGCTGGAAAAATAAATTCCGGGCGCTCAGCCAAATGGGCCTGGCGCCCGCCCGCATGCGGAACGCCCCAGGTTTGTCTTTTTTTAAACTCCTCGGGAGCGGCGGCGAAAACGGCTTTAGTATCCGCCCCAATTTCGGAACCTACGCCTTGCTGGGCGTTTGGGACTGTGAGGCGGACGCCGAGCGTTTTTTTCAGGAACACCCCGCCTTCCAAGACTACCGTTCGCTCGCCGCATCCTGGAAAACGATCTATTTGCGCAACACCGCCGCCCACGGCGCCTGGGACGGCCAAGCCCCCTTCCAGGCCGCCGGCGTCTTCGACCCAACCGAACCGGTGGCCGTGATCACCCGCGCCACCATCCGCCGCCGCCACCTGTGGCGATTCTGGCGCTTCGTACCCAGCGTCAGCCGCGATGTGGAAAACCGTCCCGGACTGCGCCTCGCAATCGGCATCGGCGAACTGCCGCTTCTCCAACAGGCCACTTTCAGCCTGTGGGACAGCGGCCGGCAAATGCTCGACTATGCCTACCGCCGCCCCGAACACAGCGCCATGGTGCGGAAAACACGCGAACTGGGATGGTATAAGGAGGAATTGTTCGCCCGGTTCACACCGTATAGAATTGCGGATGGCGGATTGGGGATTGGGGATTGAGACGATGGCGGGTTATTTCTTGGTTTTTTGGCTGCGATTGGTTTTGGCTTTGTCCATAAATAGATAACTTTGACCGAATTTTATCAGAAAAAACCGCAATTCCGCATTCCACCATCGCAAATCCGCATTCCATGCAAGGTCCTGCCATCTTCCTGGCCCAGTTCATGGGCGACCAAGCCCCCTTCAACGAACTCGAAAGCGTCTGCCGCTGGGCGGCAGCGCTCGGTTACGAAGCCGTTCAAATCCCAACCTGGGACAGCCGCCTCATCAGCCTGCCGCTGGCCGCAGAAAGTAAAACGTACTGCGACGAACTAAAGGGCCGCGTAGAGGCCTGCGGCGTAAAAATTTCCGAACTCAGCACGCACCTGCAGGGCCAACTGGTGGCGGTGCACCCCGCCTACGACCTACTCTTCGACGCGTTCGCGCCGGAATCCCTGCGCAACAACCCGGCCGGCCGCACCCAGTGGGCAGAAGAAACGCTCATGCAGGCCGCCAGGGCCAGCCAAAATCTGGGGCTGCAGGCGCACGCCACGTTCTCCGGCGCCCTGATCTGGCATACGGTGTACCCCTGGCCGCAAAGACCGCAGGGGCTGGTCGAAGCCGCTTTTAAGGAACTTGCCAGGCGGTGGCGCCCGATTCTCGACGCTTTCGACGACGCCGGGGTGGACCTGTGCTATGAAATTCACCCGGGCGAGGACTTGCACGACGGTGCAAGCTTCGAACGCTTCCTGGAGGCCGTGGACGGGCATACGCGCTGCAATATTTTGTACGATCCCTCGCATTTCGTCCTCCAACAATTGGATTATCTGCATTTCATTGACCTGTACCACGACCGGATCAAGATGTTCCACGTCAAAGACGCGGAATTTAACCCCAACGGCCGCAGCGGGGTGTACGGCGGCTATCAAGACTGGATTGACCGGCCGGGGCGATTCCGCTCGCCAGGCGACGGACAGACGGACTTTAAAGCGATTTTCTCCAAACTGGCGCAGTACAAATACGCCGGCTGGGCAGTGCTCGAGTGGGAGTGTTGTATCAAAGACGCCGCGCAGGGTGCGCGCGAAGGGGCGCCGTTTATCCGCGAGCAGATGATTAAAGTTACGGAAAAGGCGTTCGACGATTTCGCCGGGGCAGCCATAGATGAGGCGCTGTTGCAAAAAATTATTGGCGTGTCGAGATGATGCGCGCTGCCGAACGCACCTTTTGGTTTTTTTAAAAAAAATACATGCGATTCTACCTCCTCCTGCTCGCACTCTGCCTTTTTTCGCAGACAATCGCCCAAACCAGCCAATCCGGCCGCGCCTATTTTTTGCCAGATATCGCCTACAATCCGGAAATACCCACACCCGATGAGTTTCTCGGTTTCCGGACAGGCTTTGATTGGCATGTGAGCCACGATCAGCTGGTGTATTATGTGCGCGAACTCGCGCGCGTCAGCCAACGCATCCAAATGCAGGAATACGGAAAATCCCACGAAGGCCGGCCGCTGCTCACGCTCACCATTACCCACCCGGATAATTTTTCCCGATTGGAGGAGGTCAAGCGCCGCCGACAGGCGTGGGCCGCCGGAGAATCAGGCAATCCCGCCGACCTGCAGAATATGCCGGCCGTGATCTATCAGGGATACTCCGTCCACGGCAACGAGGCCAGCGGCAGCAATGCCGCTTTGTGGTACGCCTACTACTTGGCCGCCGGACGCTCGGAAGAATTGGATCGCCGGCTGCGGCATACGATTATTTTACTCGATCCCTGCTTCAACCCCGACGGACTGCAGCGTTTTTCCGCCTGGGTCAACAGCCTGCGCAGCAAAAACCTGGTGTCCGATCCGGCAGCAGACGAATACAACGAACGCTGGCCCGGCGGCCGTACCAACCACTACTGGTTTGATCTTAACCGCGACTGGCTGGTGATGCAGCAGCCGGAATCGCCCGGCCGGGTGGCTCTTTTGCAGGAATGGCTGCCGAATATCCTGACCGACCATCATGAAATGGGCGCAAACTCAACTTTTTTCTTCCAACCCGGCGAACCCGCGCGCGTCAATCCCCTCACGCCCGCACGCAACCAGGAGATCACCGCCCGCATCGGGCAATTTCACGCAGAAATTTTATCGGAAAACAAAATTCTGTTCTTTTCCCGGGAAAATTTTGACGACTACTACTACGGAAAAGGATCCACATACCCCGACGCCAACGGCTGCATCGGGATCTTGTTTGAACAGGCAAGCAGCCGCGGGATCGCCCAGGAAACGTCCAACGGCCGACTTGATTTTTCCTACACCGTGCGCAACCAGGCGCTCGTCAGCCTGTCCACCCTGAAAGCAGCTGACACGCTGCGCCAGGAACTGAACGCCTACCTGCGCGATTTTTTCCGCTCGGCCCTCGAAGAAGCCCGGCGCGACCCGGTGCAGGCATATATTTTTTCTACCGATGGCGATGATGCGCCGGGCCGCGCTTTTCTGCAAATTTTACTGCGACACAAAATACAAGTCCACCGGCTGGGCACGGATGTCCGGATCGGCGATAGCCATTTTTCGAAGCGCGACGCCTATATCGTACCGGCTGCGCAAAGCCGGTACCGCCTGGTGCGCGCTATTTTCGATCGGCCGCGCGCTTTTCAGGACAGCATTTTCTACGACATTTCCGCCTGGACGCTCCCCGACGCCTTCGGGCTTTCCTGGGCTGCGGCGGACGGTCAATCCGTTCAGCCGCGCTGGCTGGGCGACGCTTTGCGCTCGGCGCCCGAATTACCCGTATTCGACTTGCAACCAACGCCGGACGCCTACGCGTTTGTGCTCCCGGCAGCGCATTTTTACCTGCCTAAAGTTGCGCATCAGTTGCTGGAAGCCGGGCTTCGGGTAAAAGTGGCGACCAAACCTTTCGCGATCGCCGGACGAAATTTTGCGCGCGGCGCGCTCGTGGTGGCGGTGGAAAAACAACCCCTGGATGCGCAAGGCATTGCCGCGCGCTTGCGCGCAGCCACCCGGGAAACCGGGGTGGAGGTCGTCCCGGTGTTCAACGGACAAAGCGCCGAAGGCCCCGATCTGGGCAGCAGCAATTTCATTGCGCTGAAACGCACCCGCGTAGCCCTGATTACCGGCAACGGAATCAGCGCCTCCGATGCCGGCGAGGTATGGCACTGGCTGGACACGCAGCTGGGCCTGGCGCCAGTGCTCCTGGATGCCGCCCGACTGAGCGGCACGGACCTGAGCGCCTATCAGGTGGTGGTAATTGCCGACGGCTCGCCGGCGGCGGCACAGGCCGAACAACTGAAAAACTTTGTGTCCGGCGGCGGCACGCTCATTGCCACGGGGAGCGCCCTGCGTTGGCTGGGCGCGCGCGGACTGATGGACGTCCGCTTCCGAAATGCGCCGCCTTTCCCCGAACCGGGCAAGCGGCGGCAATATGAATTGCTGAGCGACGACCGCGCTGCCCGCCGGGCGCCAGGCAGCATTTTCGAAGCGGATCTCGACCTGAGCCACCCGCTGTGCTACGGCTTCCGACGCAGTAAACTGCCTGTTTTCTTGGGCGACACCTTATATGTGGAAACGGCGCGCAATCCATACGCCACGCCCGTCGTGCTCAGCAATCCGCCCCTGCTGGCCGGCTACCAGCATCCCACCCAACAGCCGCTCGCCGCCGGCGCCGCCTTCGCGCTGACGGGCGGAATCGGCCGCGGCCGCATCATCTGCTTCACAGGAGATCCGGTTTTCCGGGGATTTTGGTTCGGGACAAGCCGGCTGCTGGCAAATGCCATTTTCTTCGGCAACGCAATAGACGGAGCCGGACTGGAAAAGCAGGACTAAGAGGTGCAATTACCCGGGATTTTTTGCCCCGCGAATCTTCTCGGCTATCCAAGCCGGCGCGACAAAGGCCCCGGCGAGCAAGTAACCATAGTACGCCATACCCCGCCATAACAGGGCGACCACCAAGGCAATGCCTCCCGGCACATAATCGCTCGTGAAATTGACCAGCGCTACTTCGGCAAGGCCGGCGCCGCCAGGCGTAGGACTAAATGCCATGATGACAAACATGGCAACTAAGCGCGCATAAATAAAGGCCTGCGTAGCCCCGTCAAGCGATATAGTCGGGACAATCGCAATAATCAGGCAATTGATCAGAAAGAACTTGCTCGTCCAGATACCGATACTAGATAAAATCACGCCCGCGTGGTAGCGCCAGTTTTGACTGCGAATTTCCGCGGCCGCCAACGAAAACTCCCGGCCGGTGCGCTCAATTTTTTCTGACCAACGCCGGAGCAGGCGCCTGCCCGAAATCCAGTGCAGCAGACGCGCCGCAAGTTGCGGACGCAGAAATAAAAGCGATACAAGAACGGCCCAATACCCGACCATCGCCGCGTAAGTAGCAAAAAAAGCGCCGGAGGCTAAGCCCACATCCTGGTAACTCTCCATACCGGGAAACAACATCTTCGGGCCATACCACAGCAGCAACAACGGCACCGCAACCACAAAAAAACCGGAATCGCCGATGATGCTGTAAAAAATTGTGGCCGCCGTACGGCCTGCCTGTAATTTTTCTTTGGTCAACACAAACAACATAATCAACGGACCGCCCTTGCTCGAAGGCGTCAGCGCTCCGCTGAACTCCCAAAGTACGATCAGCTGAATGTATTTTTTCCAGGAAAAAACCTTTCGGGTAATGATGCGCAACCGCAGGGCCGCAAAAAAATGCCGCAGGGCCAACATACCCAGGGCCGCCATTATCCAAAGCAGCGAATAGCCCGTCCAGCGGATTTGCCGAAATTGCTCCAGATCGAATTGCTTGTAAAATAAAAATCCCACCGCCGCCACGCCGAGCAAAACAGGGAGGATAATCCGGGAAGGCCGGAGCGCGCGCGCGACCCGCTCGCCTTCCGCTTCCGACACTGCTAAATCCGGCTTTACTTCTTCTTCGACGACCATGTTGGACAGATTATCCTGAGCCTGTGCGCGGCACGTAGCTGCCAAACTAAAAATGACGCACTTTTGACCAGGCGGCTACATACCTACAAACCACTAAACGCCGAATAGAGCCGGGTTGTTGCAGATTTACCCTTGCTTAACCAAACCGATTAAACGCCAGCATCAGCCGCTCCGGCAGCTCGTCGCGGCAGGCAGCCTGGTAATCCTGGTAGGCGCAGGGGATCAGGCGGTGACGCTGAAAATTGTTTTGCTCCGCGCCCACAGGTATTTGCATCCACCAACGGCCGCTGCGCGCGCTTTTCCAAAAAACCAACTGGTGGTTGGTTTGCCGAAACTGCACGATGTACTCCGTCAAACCTTCCGTGGAAACAGGATAATCCCCTTTTCTTTGAAAAAAACCTTCGATGAAATACCAGATCATCTGCGCAACTGCCTGCTCCGACGCGCACGTGGAGGATGCCGCGGGATCAAGTCCATATACACCAAAGGAACTGAGCTTGTCGCTCATCCCGGCATAGCGGCACAGCTGGCAGGCTTCCTCTAAAAAATAACCGGCCGGCGAAGGCGACTGCACAGCGGGCGCTTCGCTTTGCTTCAGCGCAGACAGGTGAAAGGCCAGCAGATCGGCGTCGCGGATAGTGGGTTCCGTTTCCTCCAGCGACTGCCGGGAGCGGCCCAGCCGAAGCGCTTCGAAATGCTGCTCGTGCAGATAGTCCAGCACCGCCGCCGGAGTCTGGTGCGTTTGGTACCCAAGGAGCGCAAAGTGAAACAACAAAGGGCGCCTCGGGTAGAGAATCTCGGCATAAGCATCTCCGGCAGCAAGCGACAAATTTTCGCGGATCGTCACCATATTGACCAAAGCCTTAGCTTCCTGGTAGGCCAGGAACTGTACCCGCGCCGCACTGTCGCTCCCGCCAATCAGCACAGGAACAATCCCGCCCGACAATAATTCCCCCATCACCGGCGCCAACATGGAAACTTCTGATGCTTTCCGCAAATTACCCAAATCCGTCACCGCCCCCCCGGGAAACAGGTATTCGTAGCGATAGAGCGCCGCGCGCACCGCGTCCGCACCCCGTTCCTCTAAACCAATCAGCGCAATACGCGTTTTCTTCAAATCGGGAACAGTCTTGCGATTCAATGCAATCTGACGCCCAAATGCTGTATCCGCGCAGGCGTCTGCCCGGCCTACAATATCGGAGGAAAGCGGCTTTAACCAGTTTTGTAACATAAACTTTAAGTGATTTCGGATTGAGGATTGGGGCTTTCGGATTGGGCGATAGCAGGTTATTTTGGGGCAAAAATCGAAATTCTTTACCAGAAATCCCCAATCCAAAATCCGAAATCCCCAATCCAAAATCCGAATTCCGAATTCCGCACTATATTTGTTCTTCAATCCACCGCCCATGTCCTCTCCATCCGAGCACGATAAAGAAATCCTCAAACAGGTATTGAATATTTTTTCCGGCCACCTGGAAAGCCACGGCTTGCGCAAAACGCCGGAACGCTTCGCGATCCTGGAAGAAATTTATCAGCGCAGCGACCATTTCGACGCGGAAGCGCTGTATATCCACATGAAAAATCGCAACTACCGCGTCAGCCGGGCTACCGTGTACAATACGCTGGAACTGCTGGTAACCTGCGATTTGGTGAAAAAACACCAATTCGGAAAAAATCTCGCCCAATACGAAAAATCGTACGGATATAAACAACACGACCACGTCATCTGCGCCAATTGCGGCAAGGTCGTGGAGTTCTGCGACCCGCGCATCCAACAAATCAAAACCATGGTAGGCGAATTACTCAACTTCGAAATTACGCACCACGCACTCAACCTGTACGGTATATGCGGAACCTGCCAGAAAGAAAAAGCCTTGAACTCGACGCGGTGACAATTGCAGATTATCCCGTACCTTTGCGCAATTAATTGGATATGCGTCGCTTTTTCTGATTTTTAAATCATCTGACTCTCCGTTCTTTCCCGGCATGAAGGTTACCGCCGCTCAACTCGCCCATCTCTTAAAAGGTTCGCTCGTGGGCAATCCCGATGCGACGATCCACCGCCCCGCTCGCATCGAAGAAGCCGTTGAAGGCGATCTGGCATTCCTGGATAATCCGCGCTACGAATCGTACGCCTATACCACCAACGCCTCGGTACTGCTCGTGCAGGAAGCGTTTGAACCCAGCAGGCCAATCCACCCAACTTTGATAAAAGTGGCGGACGTGCGCGCCGCACTGGCTTTTTTGCTCCAACATTTTCAGGCAAATCAACAAACCGAAAACGCCGGTCTCTCGCCGAAAGCAGCGATCCACGAATCGGCCGTCGTCGGCGAAGGGGTCAGCATCGGCGACTTCACGGTGGTGGAAGCAGGCGCCGTCATCGGCCGCAACTGCCGAATCGCCGCGCAGGTTTTTATCGGCCAAAATGTGCGAATTGGCGATAACTGCGTGCTGCACCCCGGCGTCCGATTGCTCCACGATACTGTGATCGGAAACCACTGTGAACTACACGCCAACGCCGTGCTGGGCGCCGACGGATTTGGCTATGCCCCAATGCCGGATAAAAGCTGGAAAAAAGTGCCGCAGGTCGGAAATGTCGTAATCGAAGACCACGTGGAAATTGGCGCCAACACCTGCATTGACCGCGCAGCGCTCGGCAGCACGATCATCCGAACAGGCGCTAAACTCGACAACCTGGTCCATATCGCCCACAATGTCGAAATCGGCAGACATACCGCCATCGCAGCGCAAGTGGGCATCGCCGGCAGTACGAAAATCGGCGATTTTTGCCAGCTCGGCGGCCAAACGGGCGTCGCCGGCCACCTCTCCCTGGCCAATGGCACCCGAACACAGGCGCAAAGCGGCCTCGGCTCCTCCGTCAAAGAACCCGGTAAAGCGCTGTTCGGCGCCCCGGCAATTGATTACAACGATTATATCCGCGCGTATGTGGTCTTTAAACAACTGCCGGATTTACAAAAAAAGGTGCGGGAACTCGAAAAACGCCTCCAGGAACTGGAATAACCCAAAATAAACATGACTGACGTAAACACGCTCGGCGAATTTGGCCTCATCGAACACCTCACCCAACGCTTCCCGCTCCGCCAACCCGGCTCTGTCAAAGGCGTCGGGGACGATGCCGCAGTTATTGACAATCAAAACTTATTCACCGTCGTCAGTACGGATATGCTGGTGGAAGGGATCCACTTCGACCTGGCCTACACGCCGCTGAAACACCTGGGGTATAAATCCGTCGCCGTCAACCTGTCGGATATCTATGCCATGAACGCCTTCCCCAAACAAATCCTGGTCGCCATCGCGATTTCCAGCAAGTATTCGGTGGAGGCGCTGGAAGAATTGTACGACGGCATCCGAACCGCCTGCGCGCATTATGGCGTGGACCTCGTGGGCGGCGATACGACTTCCTCGCCCAAAGGCATGACCCTCTCCATAACGGCCATCGGCCAATGCGAACCGGAACTCCTGACCTACCGAAACGGCGCTAAACCGGGCGACCTGATCTGCATCACCGGAGATCTGGGCGCCGCCTATCTCGGCCTGCAAATCCTGGAAAGAGAAAAAAAAATATGGCTGGAGCATCCGGAATTGCAACCCAATCTGGAAAACAGCCAATATGTGATCGAACGCCAACTCAAACCGGAAGCCCGCAAAGATGTCATCGAGGTTTTTAGAAAAATTCAACTGAAACCCACCGCCATGATGGATATTTCCGACGGCCTGTCCTCGGATATCTTTCATATCTGCAAACAAAGCGGCACGGGCGCGCTCCTGGAGGAAACAGGCGTTCCCATCCGGCCCGATGTCCAGTTACAGGCCATCGAATTCCGCCTGGACCCCATCACCTGCGCGCTCAGCGGGGGGGAAGATTATGAATTGCTGTTTACCATTGATCCCAAAGACGTGGAAAAAATCAAGTACCTGCCGGATATCTATATCGCCGGAGAAATGCTGGACGCCGCAGACGGCGTAAAACTCCACACAAAGGGCGGTAAATTACACGAACTGAAAGCGCAAGGCTGGCGGCATTTCTGAAAACCGCCCCTGCCTATTTCAGCACTTTGAAACTCATATCCAAAGGCTGGGCCGAGTGCGTCAGCGCCCCGGCGGACACGAAGTCCACGCCGGTTCGGGCGTATTTCCGGATATTGTACAAGGTGATGCCGCCGGAGGCTTCGGTTTCAAAACGCTTATTGACCGTTGCGACCGCCTCCGCCAAAATGGGGATTTCAAAATTGTCGAACATGATCCGCGTGATACCGCCTGTTTCCAAGGCCTCGTGTACCTCCACCAGGTTGCGCACTTCCACAGTGATACCCAATTGAATATTTTTCTCTTGCAGGTATGCGTGTACGCGCTCGATTGCAGGCCGGATGCCGCCGCTGGCGTCCACATGGTTGTCTTTGATCATGATCCAGTCGTACAGACCCCAGCGGTAGTTTTGGCAGCCGCCAATCTGAACCGCCCATTTTTCTAAAAACCGGATCAGCGGGGTGGTTTTGCGGGTGTCTAACACCCGAACCGGCAAATCGCCCACTTCAAATGCAAAACGGCTGGCCAAGGTCGCAATGCCGCTCATGCGCTGCATAGCGTTCAAAATCGTCCGTTCGGCCATGAGCAGCGCGCGGGTATTACCCTCCGCTTCAAAAGCGATTTCCCCGTAAAAAACATCGTCGCCGTCGCGCTTCCGGATATCCAGCTGGATAGCGGGGTCTATCTGCCGAAATACCCGCTCGGCCAGTTCTACTCCGGCCAAAACGCCGTAATCTTTCACTTTCAGCCCAAATCGGCTACGATGACCTTCCGGAATACACGCCAGCGAGGTGTGGTCGCCGTCGCGGATATCCTCTTGCAAGGCGGCGGCGATAAAGGCGTCTAATTGGCTATCTGTAATTTGCTCAGGTCGCATAAAGTTGTTTTGACGATTAATTTGCGTTTGTTTTCCATTTTATATTACAACCCCCGGAAGGGCGCTGCAGGGCATTCACCGGCGCTCCGGTCAGCACGGCGTCCAGCGCGGCCCGCAGGTCGGCGCCGGTCACCGGACCGGGGTTGCGCTTCGGGCGACTGTCGTCCAATTGGCCGCGATAGACCAGCCGCAGCTGCCCGTCAAAAACATAAAAATCAGGTGTACAGGCCGCATCGTATCGCTTTGCCACCGCCTGACTTTGGTCGTAAAGATACGGAAAATTGTAGCCAACAGCGGCGGCATGTGCCCGCATGTTGTCCGGCCCGTCTTCCGGATAGGCCTCGGCGTCGTTGCTGCTGATGGCCACAAATGATACGCCGCGCGCCTGGTACTCCGTGCTGATGCGGACAATTTCTTCATTGACGTACAGGACATACGGACAGTGGTTGCACAAAAACATCACCACGGTGGCGACGGGGGAGGCAACATCCTGCAGGCTGATCACGCGGCCGCTGACGGTGTCCGGAAGTTGAAAATCGGGCGCCGGAGTGCCCAGTGGAAGCATGCTGGATTCGGTGTAGGCCATGATATTTATTTACAGGCGGGAGCAATGCCCAGCACATAGTGCCGGACAATACCTATTTGGGGCGCTATCTCCGCGCCGGTGAAACCGGTTATTTGATCGTCAGCGATCAGGCGTTCATATTGCTGCAGGAAGGGTTTGGAAAGCGGCAGGTACGACCAGTGCCATTTTTCCTCATTGTAGCCTGCCGGACGATCGGGCCCCTTGGGCGTATAGGGCTGGCCAAAACCGTAGCGGTGCGCGTTTTTTACAAGCCAGCGATAGACGCGCTCGTGCGGGCCGCCGCGTTCAAAAGACGCGTTTTCCAAATCGTTGAGATCTATATCCGTGCCCCAATGATGCCGGGATGAACCGGGCATGGAGGAGTATTCGAGAATGCGCCGCGCGCGCGCTTCTGGCTCAGGTGTTTCGGCGGCAAAACGCGCCCACTTCCCTTCCCAAATTTCTTTCTGCCGATAAAAATTGCGCGTGGCAGAAACGATCGTGAGCGTGATGCCTTCCTGGCGAGCAGCCGCGTGCATTTTTTTAAATGCGGCGTATGTTTCTTTTCGCAGGTACATGCCCGAGCGATCGGCGTATGACTCGGAAACCGGCTCAAAATCCGGATGTTGGACAAAATCGAATTTGCCCGTCAAATACGCGACGACCGCGCTGTCCGGCTCCGACCCTCCGGCCGAATCAGCGGCAGGGTAATCCGTCCGCGCCGCCGCCAATGCCGCTGCAACGCAGGAATCCTGACCGCCGCTGCAACACAGAAACAACGCGGCGCTGATCGAAAAGAGGAAAAGAAATTGGCGCATAGACTATTTTTAGTAACCAGTTGCCGGTAGCGCCACACGCGATCTTTCTACCGCCTAAACCAAGCCTTTTTCAGCAAAACCTGCAACCAGTGCAAAGATAGGCCTTTTTTGCGCAAGCGCAACACGCAAAAAACACAGCATGTAGAATATTCTACCCATTTTTGCCCTCTAAAAATCAGCACACATGACCCTCTCCGACGCGCAAACCGAGGTGGACGCCTGGATCCGCACCATCGGCGTACGATACTTCTCCGAGCTCACCAACACCGCCATCCTCATGGAGGAGGTCGGCGAAGTCGCGCGACTTATGGCCCGGTTGTACGGCGAACAATCGTTCAAAACACCCGAATTGGCCGCCACCGCCCGGGAAGAACTACCCGACGAAATGGCGGACGTGCTCTTCGTCCTGATTTGCCTGGCAAATCAAACCGGCGTGGACTTAACCGCCGCCCTGCAGCGCAACCTCGAGAAAAAAACGCAGCGCGACGCCGCCCGACACGCCGGTAATCCCAAATTGCAGCCGCCGACTCAATAGCTGCGCCTTATTTGCGCTAAACAAAAAGGAAACGTCCGCGTTTTATCGCAAAACCGCGGTATATGCTATCTTTGCCCATAATTACCGCTCACTTTAAAACATCCTGTCATGTATCAACTGCTCGACACGCTCCACTCCTACAACCGCTACCTGATGTTCGCCGCCCTCTTGCTGGTGCTTTTCCGCGCCTACAGCGGCTGGATGGGCAAAAAGCCCTTCGAAAAACTCGATAACACCGGCTCGCTCGTCCTGCTGATCCTGACCCATACGCAACTGCTCATCGGCCTCATCCTGTACGGTTTCCTCAGCCCCTACACGCAAGCCGCCTTCGCCGATATGGGCGCGGCGATGAAAGACAGCACGCTGCGCTATTTCGCCGTCGAACACATTATGATGATGCTCATCGCGGTGGTGCTGATTCAACTCGGCCGCACTTTTTCCAAAAAAGCAACCGACGACGTGCAAAAGCACCGCAAACTCGCCGTCTATACCACCGCCGCCGTCCTGCTCATCATCGCCTCCCTCGCCCCCAAAGGCCTCCTCTTCGCAACATCCAACGCGCTCTAATCAGCAATCCCAAATCCGCAATCCGCAATTATGAGTCCGCTCGCTCTCCCCGAAGGCGTCCGCGATTTCGGCCCTGAACAGGTTCGAAAACGAAACTACCTCTTCGACACGATCCGCGCTGTGTTCGTGAAATTTGGATTCCAGCCGCTGGAAACGCCGGCCATGGAAAACCTCAGCACGCTCACCGGAAAATACGGCGAAGAGGGGGATAAATTGCTGTTTAAAATTCTCAATAACGGCGATTTTCTAAAAGATGCCGCCGCCGAAACACTGGTACAGCGCGATTCCGCCAAACTAATACCGGATATCGCCAAACGCGGCCTGCGCTACGACCTCACCGTGCCCTTCGCGCGCTATGTGGTCATGAACCGCCATACGCTGACCTTCCCATTCAAACGCTATCAAATCCAACCGGTGTGGCGCGCCGACCGCCCCCAAAAAGGCCGCTACCGGGAGTTTTTCCAGTGCGATGCGGATGTGATCGGCTCGGATAGCCTGCTGTATGAAGCGGAACTGGCCCAAATCTACGACGAGGCGTTCGCCCGACTGCAACTGCCGGTCACTATTAAAATCAACAACCGCAAGGTGTTGTTCGGCATCGCGGAAGCGGCCGGTATTCCAGATCAATTCATGGACATGACGGTCGCAATTGACAAACTCGACAAGATCGGCATGGACGGGGTACGCAAAGAACTGCAGAATCGCGGTATCGCTGAAACGGCGGTGGCAAAAATAGAAGGCATGCTGTCCGCCGATTCGCCGGAAGCACTCCGCCCGGCTTTCGCCGAATCACCCACCGGCCTCCAAGGTATTGAAGAACTCGAACGGGTGTACGCCTACCTACAGGGCGCGCCGCTCTTCAACGAACTAAAATTTGACAGCACCCTGGCCCGCGGACTCAGCTATTACACGGGTTGTATCTTCGAAGTAGCCGCGAACGGCGTGCAAATGGGCAGCATCGGCGGAGGCGGCCGCTATGCTGATCTGACGGGCGTTTTCGGCGTGCCTGGACTGTCGGGCGTGGGTATTTCGTTCGGCGCCGACCGGATTTACGATGTGCTGGAATTGCTCAATTTATTCCCGGTCTCGTTGGAACAAAACCTGCAAGTGCTGTTTGCCAGCTTCGATGAGGCCGCGCACCGGTATGCCTTCGGCTGCCTCAGCCGCCTGCGCGCGGCGGGTATTGCGGGCGAATTGTATCCCGAACCCGGCAAGTTGAAAAAACAATTCGAATACGCCGCCAAACGCCACGCACCGCTCGTGGTGATCGTCGGTGACGAAGAAATGAAAACCGGCCTGCTCACCGTCAAAGACCAACAGAGCGGCGCGCAAACGAAAATGACGCTGGAAGAACTGGAAGCGCATTTGAAATAATCGCAGCGCCCGGGAAACAGGTTCAGGCGCCGGCTCGGAGCCGAATCAGCTCCCGATATTTCCAATACGTCTCCACGGCGGCGATGTAACAAATTCGAAATCCGGCCCGACCATCCAAAAAACCCAGTCGGAGCAGGTAATTTCGGGTAAATTTTAAAGCCGGACTCACCAGGAGCCGCCACCTGCCCGCCCGGCGTCCTTTTTGTAACATCGCAGCGGCGGCGATCCGGGCATATTTTTTCGACCGCTCCCAGTGTTCTGCCTCGGAATAATAACTGTAGTGCAGGAGGTCGCCAGCCAGCCGGCCGGTTTGAGCACGAGGAGCCATCAGCACTTTATCATGCGGATTGACGCCGCCCCAATATCCCTGTCGGCGGTCGAATAAGCGCAATTTTCGATCCGGATACCAGCCGCTGTGGTAAATCCACTGGCCGCAATAATTGGTCAGCCGGTTCATCTCGTATCCGTCCAGGCGCGCAACTTGCGCTTTTACTGTCAAAATAGACGCCCGAAGCGGATCAGAAAGCGCCTCATCGGCATCCAGCGACAACACCCAGTCATAGCGCGCCTGCGCCAGGGCGTAATTCTTTTGCTCGATATGCCCGTGAAAAGGGTGCTGTACAAAGCGCGCGCCGTGCGCGCGGCAGATCTGCTCGGTATCGTCCGTGGAAAAAGAATCCACTACCACAATCTCGTCGGCCACGCCCGACAGGGAGTCGAGGCAACGCCCGATATTGCGGGCTTCGTTGTAGGTAATAATAACGGCAGAAAGCATGGTACAACGGCGCATACCGCCCGCGGGCGGCGCGCGCACAATTTTAAGTGGCGGAGGTAAACTGCCGCAGGAATCGGACATCGTTTTCAAACAGCATCCGGATATCCGGAATCTGAAACAAGCGCAGCGCTTGGCGTTCAATCCCCATTCCGAAAGCAAACCCGGTGTATTTTTCGCTGTCTATTCCACAGTTTTCCAGCACAGCCGGATCCACCATGCCGCAACCGAGAATTTCAAGCCATCCGGTGCCTTTGGTCAGGCGGTAATTTTCCTCGGTATCTGTGCCGAGCCAGATATCCATTTCCGCGCTGGGTTCCGTAAACGGGAAATAGGAGGGGCGCAGGCGGATTTTCGGCGCGCCGAACATCTCCTGCGCAAAATGCAGCAGGGTTTGTTTCATATCGGCGAACGACACCCCCTCGTCCACATACAGGCCTTCCACCTGGTGAAACTGGGCGTGCGAGCGCGCGGAAATCGTTTCATTCCGGTACACCCTGCCCGGCGCAATGATGCGAATCGGCGGTTTGCGGGCGTTCATCACGCGCGCCTGCACATTGCTGGTATGCGTGCGGAGGAGCATACCCGGCGCGTCCACGATGTAAAAGGTGTCCTGCATATCGCGCGCGGGATGGTCGTCCGGGGTATTCATGGCGGTGAAATTGTGCCAGTCGTCCTCGATTTCAGGTCCATCGGCGATGGAGAAGCCCATCCGGACAAAAATGTCTATGATCCGGCTCATGGTGAGGCTGACCGGGTGCCTGGCGCCGAGGAGCATGGGTTCTCCGGGGGCAGTCAGGTCCAAATCCTGCGCGGCGGCCTCCAGGGCTGCCGCCTCCAGGGCCGTTTTCAGGTTGTGGTATTTTTCCTCCGCCTGCTGCTTAAGGGCATTGACCAGCTGACCGAATTCGCGTTTTCGCTCGTTGGGCACAAGCCGCATTTCCTCCATCAACGCTTTGACACGCCCTTTGGAGCCGAGGTAGTGGATGCGGAAGGTCTCCAGCTCGGCCGCGTTGGTCGGATGCTCGAGGGCAATGGCTTGCAGGGTTTCCTGTACTTGTAAAAAGATATCAGACATAAAGCGGGGCGCCGGCAGCGCAGCAGATTGTTTTAAGGTTGCAAAGTTCGATAAATTTGGGAATTTTCCCAAAAAGCAAGCGGTCGGAATGCGTGGCCGTCCCACTCCCCGAACAGCCGCAAGGGCTGTCCGCCGGCTACTGCGACCAATTTCCAGTTTTCTTGTTCGGAAAGGCACAGCGAAACCGCTTTGTGTTCGCGGTCCAGCGCCTGCAAATCCGGCATCGGAATTAAATCCAAAACAGCCGGAAACCAATGGAGCCAGGGCTGCCGACCCAGGGCCTCGGAATATGCAACGGCCAGTTCATCCAGGCAATCGTATCCGGCAATTGCCGGCGCAGGGCCGGGCCGGGCGCGGAGTTCCTCCGACGGAACCACGCGCTGGGGAAAATTGGAGGGGTAAAAAACCAGCGTGCCTTGCCAATGCGTGCCCGGCGGAAGTCCGGGCTCAAACGCACTGTCGCCAAAGGCAAAATCGAGTAGCAGGGCATACCGACCCGAAGCGCCATACAGCCAGAGGCGGCGTTGCCACAAGCGCTCTTCCAACGGCGCTTCAAAGCGGCCCAGCACCGTCCAGGTATCGGTAACGCGCACGCCGTTTTGGAGCGCTTCTTCTTTTTTGAGGGAAATCCCAAGAAACGACTGCAAATCAAAAACCAGTGCGGGCGGCAGCGATTCCCGTTTTTGGAAACTCCGGATGGCGAGGTAGCAGGCGCCGAGCACGTCGGCGACCTGGTCGGGCGCGGCATCCGTGTCCAAATTTCGGAACAAGCGGGCGAGGCCCGGCAGCGAAGCGTCCGCCATGCGCGTGGCGATATGGGCAAAGGGCGTGGTACTTTCGCCCAGGGTCGTTGCCAGTCCGCGGCGCGCTAAATCTTCCAGCCAGTTTTCCAGATCGGCCAGCCCGTCCGCGGCGCGTTCCAAGCGTTCAAAAAGCCGCTGGGCGCGCCGGTCGGCAGACGAACTATTCTCGGGGTGTACGGCGGCGAAGCGGCCGGCCTTTACCTGCGCGGCGGCCCATTCCGGCAGTTGGTCAAACGGCGGGAAGGCAGCGGCGCCGGCCCGATTGTACCAGTCGGCCAGCGCCAGCGCGTGGAGGCAGGGGCGGCGGCGCGCGGAGCAACTACAATGAAATTGCGGCGGATCAGATTGGATCAGGATATGGTACGCCAATCCGACGGCAACTGGTATTTGGGCGAAGACGCAATCCGTCGTACGACCGGCGTATCGGAAAAAACGCGGGTCGGCGAGCGCTGCCGCGCGCGGCGGCAGCGGGGCGGGTACCGGTATGGCGGGTGCGTCGTCTATAATAAGGTATGAATAGAGATTCGGAAAGTTGGGAAAGCCCCTGTGCGCCCGGATTTTGGCAGGCTATGGCTCGGTTTCTTCGCCCGTGCCTTCCTCCTCCTCGCTTTGCGGCATTTCCTGCAGCAGGCGCTGGCCGTTGCCGCCGGTGAGAATACCCAGTGCGGCGATGGCGCGTTCGCTGGCCAATTGTTCGGCACTTTTTTTGTTGAAATCGTCGGCAGAGCCTAATTTTCGGCCATCGATATACACGGCGACCTTGAATTTGTCGCGTTTTTCGCTTTTGTATTTTGCCAGCACCTTGTAGTCAATTTGGTAGCCGTTTTTCTGGCACCACTCGAGCAATTGGCTTTTGAAATTATCGTCGTATAGTTCCAGTTCGTGGATATCCACATAGCGGCGAAGGATCCGTTTTACGACATAGTCGCGCGTTTTTTCGTAGCCCAGTTCGATATAAATGGCGCCGACGAGCGCCTCCAGCGCATTGCCCAGCATAGATTTAGAAAGCCGGGTTTGGTTAAAATGCACCAGAAAAAGATCCAGCCCCATCTTGTCGGCGATTTCATCCAGCGAGTTGCGCTTGACGATTTTAGAACGCATCTTGGTCAGAAAGCCTTCGTCGCTGTTGGGATATTTTTTAAAAAGGTATTCGCCGACGATGGTACTGAGCACGGCGTCGCCGAGAAATTCCAAGCGTTCGTTGTTAGAAATGGCGTATTCGCGGTTTGAGAACGTACTTTTATGGAAAAAAGCGAGTTGAAACAACTGCAGATAAGCCGGTGTAAACCCCAGCAGATTATGCAGCCGTCGCGCCATTTCCCGATCGGGATGTAAGTAGTAGTTATAAAAGCGTCTGAATAATTTCACAAAAATCTGATTAAATGAAAGCTGAGGCGCCGGGCAACAGGAGCGGTGTCATACGCTGCGAAAAACGATCGAGGCGTTGTGTCCGCCAAAACCAAACGTATTACTCATAGCGGCTCGTACTTTTCGGGATTGCGCCTCGTTGAAGGTCAGGTTGAAGCGCGGGTCAATTTCCGGATCGTCGGTAAAATGGTTAATCGTCGGCGGGATGAAATGGTGATTAATCGCCATAATTGCAGCGATAGCCTCCGCAGCGCCGGCAGCCCCGAGCAGGTGGCCTGTCATACTTTTGGTAGAAGAAATATTGAGATCGTATGCGTATTCGCCAAAAACGGCCCGAATGGCCTTCAGTTCGGCGATATCGCCCAGCGGCGTGGAGGTGCCGTGCACGTTGATATAATCAATATCGGTTGGTTGGAAGCCGGCGTCTGCGAGCGCCAGGTTCATCACATTGATAACGCCTCGGCCTTCGGGATGCGGCGCCGTGATATGGTACGCGTCGGCGGTTGCGGCGGCGCCTACCACTTCAGCGTAGATACGCGCGCCACGGCGTTTTGCGTGTTCGTATTCTTCCAGAATAAGCGCGCCGGCGCCCTCGCCGAGCACGAAGCCGTCGCGATCGCGGTCGAAAGGCCGCGAGGCCGTGCGGTAGTCGTCGTTGCGTTCGCTGAGCGCCTTCATGGAGTTGAATCCGCCCACAGCCGTTTTGGTGATGGTGGATTCCGATCCGCCGCTGACGACGATATCGGCGCGGCCCATGCGGATATAATCAAAGGCGTTCATCAACGCGTGCGAGGAAGAGGCGCAAGCCGACACCGTAGCGTAGTTGATCCCCATGAAGCCATAGTGGATCGAAATTTGTCCGGCGGCGATATCCGAAATCATTTTAGGAATCAGGAAGGGATTGTGCTTGGGCGTGCCGTTGCCCTGCACATGATCTTCGATTTCTTTTTCGAGCGTAGCGAGGCCGCCGATACCGGAAGCCCAAATAACGCCCACGCGCTCTTTGTTGATCGCCTCCAGATCCAGGCCGGAATCTTTGATTGCTTCCTCGGCGGTAACCATTGCAAACTGCGTAAAGCGGTCGAGGCGGCGCGCTTCGCGGCGGTCAATAAAATTTTCCACAACGAAGTCTTTTACTTCGGAGGCGAATTGCGTTCGAAACAGCGAGGCGTCAAATTGCGTGATCGGACCGGCCCCGCTCAGGCCTTTCTGCAGTCCTTCAAGATAAGCGCCGGCGGTATTTCCGATAGGCGTCAGGGCGCCGATGCCGGTAACTACGACACGTTTCATAAAAAGGTTGATTTTTAACGAGCCATAAAATTGGCCGTACAAAGGTAGGATTTTCCAACTACATTTTGCAACTATTCGCGAACGGCACAAAATCCATGAGGGTTCAGCGCGCGAAACAAACGTTTTCGGGTTACGGCATTAGAATAGAAAGGTTCAAAGCGGTTTCGCTTTGAACCTTTCAGGAAGTTGTGCGGATATAATGGCGCTTAGGACGCAGGTTATGGATTTTAACTTCGATCAAAAATCACAACCTTTTGATCGGGCGGAAAAATCACAAACAAGCGCTTAGTGCTTGTGCTTAGTGGAATGTTGTTCCAGATAAGCGATTGCCTGGCCTACGGTCTGGATGTGTTCGGCTTGGTCGTCTGGAATAGACACATCGAATTCTTTTTCAAATTCCATGATCAGTTCGACGGTATCCAACGAATCCGCGCCCAGATCCTGGATGAAATTCGCTTCAGGCGCGATATCTTTTTCGTCAACGCCTAATTTGTCGGCAATGATTTTCTTTACGCGCTCGGCTACTTGTGACATACTTTATTGCATATTTGGTGAAAAAAACTCATTTTTCGAAGTGCAAAGAAACAGCGATCTTGCTTTTAAAAAAAATTTTTACCCCGGAATTTTTGGGATACCCTATGGAGGGCTTCAGAACAGGAGGCGCCTGCCCAATAATCCCGGCTCCTGCCGGCGCAAATCATTTTACCCGAATATTCGCATGGCAGCCTCATTTACAAACAAAAATGCCTGTATTTTTGCAGGCCCGGGAGCAGACAATAAGCCGAAAACCGGCTCATTACTTAATGTAAAATTAACACTTTTAAAAACGCCGGGCCGATTTTTTACCTTGTTTTCAGCATTTTGCTAAAGTTTAACATTGCCTTGTTGGCCAAAATACGTATTTTTGCAGTATGAACTTATTGTAAAAAATACACTTTTTAAAAATACGGTAATCTTATGACCTTAGCAGAAGAGTCGGCCCTGATCGTCAAAAATAAAAGCACCATGCGCAAAGACGGTTCGCAAAATACAAAAATCGTGGCCACAGTCGGCCCCGCTTGCAATACATATGAAAAGTTACTGGAACTGGCGGAGGCCGGGGTGGACGTATTTCGCCTGAATTTTAGCCACGGCACGCACGCCGACCACCTCCAGGTGATTCAGCACATCCAGGCGATCAATGAGGCCCACCGCACGCATATCGGCATTTTGGCCGATCTGCAAGGCCCCAAACTGCGCGTCGGAAAAATCGAAAACAACGCACTGCCGCTGGAGCCGGGCGACGAGATCACGCTGGTGCACGAAGACGTCCTCGGTACCCGCGAAAAAATTTATATGTCGTACGAGGATTTTGCCAAAGACTGCCAACCCGGCGAACGCATCCTGATGGACGACGGCAAACTGGTCTTCGAGGTAGCCGAAACGAACGGCAAAGACACCGTAAAACTGCGCTGCCTCCATGGCGGCGTGCTGAGCAGCAATAAAGGCGTCAACTTGCCCGACACACAGGTCAGCCTGCCCTCGCTCACCGAAAAAGACATCGAGGACCTCGAATTTATCCTCACACAACCCGTCAGCTGGATCGCGCTGTCTTTTGTGCGCAATCCGGACGACCTTGCGGAACTCTCCCGCCGCGTGGAAGCCGCCGGTCATCCGGCTAAAATCATGGCTAAAATCGAAAAGCCGGAGGCCGTAGCCAATGTCCGCGATATCATTAAAGCCTGCAACGGGATTATGATCGCCCGGGGCGACCTCGGCGTGGAGATGCCCATCGAACGCCTCCCCATCACCCAAAAGGAAATCATCGTGTTGTGTATGCAGTTCTCCCGCCCGGTAATCGTGGCCACGCAAATGATGGACAGCATGATCAACAACCCGTCGCCTACCCGCGCCGAAATCACGGACGTAGCCAACGCCGTGCTCGACGGCGCCGACGCCGTGATGCTCAGCGGCGAAACCTCCGTGGGGAAACACCCCAAACTGGTCGTACAAGCCATGACCCGCATTATCGAAGAGGCAGAACGACACTACTGGCCGCAAATCGAAAGTAAACGCCCCCGCGCCGTGGAAAAATCCAGAACTTTCCACTCCGACGTTGTCTGCTTCAACGCCTGCCGCGTCGCCGAAGAAATCGGCGCCCAGGGCATCGTCGGCATGACGATCTCCGGCTATACCGCCTTCAAAGTCAGTAGCTTCCGGCCTAAGGCTAAAATTTTTATTTTTAGCAACCAACACCAGAGCCTCAGTACGCTCAACCTGCTCTGGGGCGTGCAGTGTTTCTACTACGACCGCTTCTCGACTACCGACGAAACGATCCAGGATTGCATGGCGATTCTTAAAGGCGCCGAATTCGTCAATACCGGCGACGTCATTATCAACACCGCCGCGATGCCGCTGGAAAAACGCCTGCGCACGAATGTACTGCGGGTGACCGTAGTGGAGTAGGCGCCTGAATTATAGTTGCACGATTTTATCAGAGATCTTCCTGCCCAAAAAGATGGCGTGCCTCGCGCTTTTTTTGTCATGCCGACAGAAAATGCGCGAGGTCATTCCAGGTAATGATTTTCATACGCTTCGCATATCTCGCTATAACTCGATTTTTGCTGCACAAAAACAGTCAATTCCGTTTTGACAGGCTCTAAAAGTAGCTCGGAAGACGCACGTAGGCAAAATGTAACTGGTTAGCAGGATCGCTGTCTGGCCTAAAAAGTCCCATTTTCCGCCATACTTTGCGATTTTTTTTGACCATAGCGCTGCTATGGCCTGCAAAAAATCGCTTCGTCTGGCGAAAAATGGATCCTTTTTTGGCTCAGA
>JBEIDF010000010.1:0-39002 GCA_040383605.1 Lewinellaceae bacterium | reverse complement strand
GATGGACACCCTCACCCGTTGGCGGTTGATTTTGGGCGCTGCGGCAGATCCGGCGGCGGAGACCTCCTTGGGCGAGCGGCAGGCGGGCATGGATCAGGCGCTGGAGCTGCTGTACAACACAGATCGCCGGGGCGGGCTGGGCAGCTCGTCGCCCAAGATAAATCGCTGGCTGGGCGATATCCGCCGGTTTTTTCCCAGTTCGGTCGTCCAGGTGATGCAACGCGACGCGCTGGAGCGCTTGGGGCTGCGGCAGTTGTTGCTGGAGCCGGAGTTGTTGTCCGGCATCGAGCCGGACGTGCACCTGGTCGGCGCGTTGCTCTCCCTCAAAAAAGTGTTGCCCGACAAAACGCGCGAAACCGCCCGGGAGGTGGTGCGCCGCGTGGTGGAAGATTTGCAGCGCAAACTCCGCCCTCAATTGCTCGAGGCCGTGCGCGCCGCCCTGCAGCGCGCAGACCGCAACCGCCGCCCGCGCAACAAGGAGATTGACTGGCGGCGGACGCTCTACGCCAACCTGAAACACTACCAACCGGAACTCCGCGCCATTATCCCGGAAACGATTTATGGATACGGCCGGAAAGGCCATGCCCTGCGCCATATCATTTTTCTGACCGACCAGAGCGGCTCGATGGCGGATTCGGTGGTTTATGCCGGCATTTTCGGCGCCGTGCTGGCTTCTGTGCGCAGCCTGCAGACCGACCTGATCGCCTTTGATACCGCCGTGGTGGATCTCAGCGAGCACCTGCACGATCCGGTTGAGCTCCTCTTCGGCGCGCAATTGGGCGGCGGCACGGACATTGCGAAGGCCCTGGCTTTCGCACAGACCCGTATCCGAACGCCCCAGGACACCATCCTGATTCTGCTCAGCGACCTCTACGAGGGCGGAAACAGGCAGGAGATGCTCAAAATATTGAGCCGCCTGGTGCAAAGCGGCGTCCGCACCGCAGCGCTCCTGGCGCTCTCCGATGAGGGTGCGCCTGCCTACGACCACGAAAACGCGGCCGCCCTCGCCGCCCTGGGTATTCCCGCCTTCGCCTGCACGCCCGACCGGTTCGCCGAGCTCCTGAGCGCCGCTATTGCCCGGGAAGATTTGAGCCGGTGGAAAAATACGATCGGATAAATCGTTTCAAAAAAATCCGAACAAGCTTACAAGCTGGTCTGTTTAACTGCTTTATCTCTACCCCAAGTTGGTGTTCCCCCTGCGTATGTCTTTTATCCTGAAAATGGCCTGGCGCGACAGCCGCCGCAACCGCGCCCGCCTGCTGCTTTTTATCTCCGCGATCGTAGCCGGCATTGCCGCGCTCACGGCTGTCCGATCTTTTAGCTACAACCTGACCCGGGATATAGACCGCGAAGCCAAAGCGCTGCTGGGCGCCGATCTGCTGATCGAAGGGAACCAGCCCCTGCCCGACAGCCTGCTTGCGCAGGTGCAGGCCATCCCGGGTACGCAGACCGCGCGGGTGTTCAACCTGCTCAGCATGGTCTATTTCCCCAAAAGTAACGACACCCGCCTCACCCTCGTGCGCGCATCCGATCCCGGATATCCTTTTTTCGGCGCGTGGAAAACAGTCCCCAAAGACGCCTGGAAAACCTACCACAACGGCCAGAACGCCCTGCTCGAACACGGCCTGATGCTGCAATTTAAGGTAGCGTCCGGCGATTCTGTGCGCATCGGCACGCAAAATTTCCTCGTAACAGGCGATCTGCTCTCGCGGCCCGGACGGGCGGGCATCGGCTCGGCCATCGCGCCGGTCGCCTTGGTTCCGATGCGCTGGCTCGATTCCACCGGACTGGTGCAGAAGGGCAGCCGGATTTGGTACCAATATTATTTTAAAATCCCGGATCCCCTCGCGCTCGACCGGCTCGTGCAGGCGCTGGAAAAGCCCTTGGAGACAGCGAAACTCGATTACGAAACGGTCGGTTCCAACAAACAAGATGTAGGCAGGGCCTTCGGCAATGTGTCCTCTTTTCTCAATCTGGTTGGTTTCATCGCCTTGCTGCTCGGTTGTATCGGCGTGGCCGGCGCCGTGCACCTGTATATCAAAGATAAATTGACCACGGTAGCGGTGCTCCGCTGCCTCGGCGCCGGCGGCAGGCAGGCCTTTTATATTTACCTGACGCAGGTAATTGCGATCGGACTGATCGGTTCCGTCGCCGGCGTAGCGCTGGGCGCTTTTTTACAAAAACTCCTGCCATGGCTCGGTCGGGATTTGCTGCCGATCCAGGACGTGCACACGGATATTTCCTGGCTTGCCGCCGGACAGGGGCTTGTGCTCGGACTGCTGGTCTCCGTGTTGTTCGCCCTTGCGCCCTTGTCCGGCATCCTGCAAACCTCGCCCCTGCGCGCCTTGCGCGCGACGTACGAGGAAGACCACGCCGGGAAGCTGCGCTGGTCTTGGCGCTGGGCGATCTACGCTGCCGTCTTCCTTACGATCGGCGGATTCACCTGGTGGCTGACGGGCAATTGGCGGGAAACCCTGGGGTTCCTTGCCGGCATGACGCTGGCTTTCGCCGTGTTGTGGGGTGCGGCGCGCGGACTTACCCTGCTGATCCGGCGCTATTTTCCGCAGACCTGGCCCTACGTTTGGCGGCAGAGCATCGCCAACCTATTCCGGCCTGGCAACCAGACCGTGCTCCTCGTGGTCACGATAGGCCTGGGCACCATGCTGCTGTCCACCCTGTTTTTGATTCAAAATCTGCTGCTGCGCCAAGTAGCCTTTTCCGGCAGCGGCCAGCAGCCCAATATGATCCTGTTTGATATCCAGACCGATGCGCGCGATGCGGTCGCGGAACTCGTGCGCGCGCAGGGGATGCCCGTTTTGCAGCAAGTGCCCATCGTCACCACCCGGGTAGAGACCATCAACGGCCAGACCAAGCAACAGGCCCAGGCAGACAGCACCGGTACGATTCGCAACTGGGTGTGGGATCGCGAATACCGGGTCACCTTTCGCGATACCCTGATCGAGTCAGAAAAACTACTGGAGGGCGAATGGGTCGGGCGGCACGTGCCCGGCGCGCCGGTAAAGATCTCCATTTCGGACGGTTTACAGGATGCGATGAACGCCCGATTGGGCGACCGCATCGTGTTCAACGTCCACGGTACGCGCTTAGAGACTGAAATTGGCAGTATTCGGAAAGTAGATTTCAATCGGATCCAGACCAATTTTCTGGTCGTGTTCCCTGCGGGCGTCCTGGAAGCCGCGCCGCAGTTTCACGTATTGATTTCGCGGGTAGAGAATGCGGCGCAGTCGGCGGCCTTTCAGTCCGTGTTGGTGCAGCGTTTTCCGACCGTTTCGGCCATAGACATCACCCAGATTTTGCAGTCTGTGGAAGAGATCTTGACAAAAGTATCCTTTGTGATTCGATTTATGGCCCTGTTCAGCATCCTGACGGGTTTGTTGGTGCTGATCAGTTCCATTTACCAGAGCAAATTTGCCCGCATCCGCGAGAGCGTGCTGTTGCGCACCCTGGGGGCTTCGCGTCGGCAGATACGCTGGATCAATGGGTTGGAATACGGTTTGGTGGGCGCCCTGGCCTGCACGGCGGGCATTGGCTTGTCCGTGGCGGGCGCTTGGGCGCTGGCAGCGTTTATTTTTAAAATCCCGTTTGGCGCCGACCCGCTTCCGCTGGTCGCGATCTTTGTCGTCATCACGGCCCTGACCGTTTTGCTCGGGCTGCTGAACAGTCGGGACGTGGTGCGCAAGCCGCCGTTGGAGGTGTTGCGGGCGGAAAATTAAAATTTGAAGTAACTGGTTAGCAGGATGCGATGGTCTGGGCCCCCAAAGCCCATTTCCCCCCATATGCCGCGATTTTTTCCTGTTTTCGATACTTTTTTTGCAAAAGAAGTGTCGAAAACAGGAGATATCTCGCTACGCTCGACATGATAATTCGCGGGGAGAAAAGTGGGGGGCGACTGTCGGCGGTAAGTCACACCACAGTCGCCCCCCACTTTTCTCCCCGCCGCCAGTACAAAAAAGGGGCTTACCCCGCGATCACATCTATCATCCTGTAACCCCCTGATTTATCGGGGGGCGCTACATCAGGGGGCGCTACGCGGGAGGCGCTACGCGGGGCTCCGCGCTGTTGGTATCCCCCCCGATAAATCAGGGGGTTACAGGATGGTAGATGTGTTGGCGGTCATGGGCCTCGGTCTGTGTTTGATCTGCGACCTGGTTTACGGGTTGGGCTTGCGCGCATCCATCGCCAGCCCGTCAACCGAATCGAAGAGCTCCTGCTACAAAACTGGCCGCCGCCGCCCCAGCCTGAAAAACAGACAGACTAAGGCGCTGGCGCAAAGGTAGTGCCCGGAGGCGGGAAGGGCAAGATGGGGTTGGTCGGGGGCTTACCCTGTCGCTAAACAAGTCTTTACATTTCAAACTTATACCGCGGCCCGATTTTCACAAATCCCTCGCGTTCATAAAAATGCAGCGTTTTGTCGTACTCGTCGCCCGGCGTGGTTACTTCGAGGCGCATCCAGCCCCGATCTTCCCCTACCTGCTTGCAAAAATCGAGCAGCATTTTTCCGACGCCTTCCGAGCGGTAAGACGGCACGACGTACAGTTCGTTGATCACGCCAATCGCGCCGCCTGCGTACAACGCGATCGTTTCCACAACCGTGATGACGCCCACCACATCGCCGTCGTCGTCCAATGCGAGCAGCGTGGAATGGCGGTCGTCGGCGTCAATTTCTGCAAAAATCTCAGTGATATCCGCCTCATCGGGCGTGTGACCGACCTCCTCGAAGAGCGCGGCGAGCAGGCGGGCCACCTCGGGCGTATGGGATTCGTTGGCGATAACAAAGGATAACATGGCGCGGTGTTTTACGGCGGAAAAAGCGATTTCATGCTGATAGCCAGGTGCTTGTATTGTTCAGGCAACAGAAAAAGACCGGTGTAAAGATACAAAAAACGGAAAGGTTTTTGGGGGTGGGGTTATTCGGCGATGCAGCGGATGGAGAAGCCGTAGTTGGGGCTGTAGCTTAGTCGGTCTACGTAACCGTTGCTGTGAGCCATTAACCACACGTCATTTCCATTTTTAGTACTACTCCAATAGTTGCCTGCAATACCCCGGTATCCTATAGAGCCATCATTATCGGCTCGATTACCAGATGATGGTAAAAATAAAACAGTAGAACCCGATTCTACTCGCAACCCAGAACTGTAATTTGTGGCATTATTTTCCCAATTACCCACATAGGTTCGATTCGGATTCAAATTTGAATTTATTACCGCCATCCAGTGAGATATTGTGGGCACACGAAACCCCTGCGGGCAAGGATCATTTGCAGTCTTTGTATCATCTTGCCAAGCCCCGCTGGATGCTGGAATTGTATTCCAATCCGCAATCGCCCCAGCATTTGCCTCCCCACTCGAAGGCCCTGTAGGCCCAGTGGCTGCCACGGCAGCGCGGCCCCATTGGTAGTAGTCGCCGTTTATCCTCCATCTTGGCGTGAAGGGATCTGCGCTCTGATCGGCGCCGAGGTTGTGGCACATAAATTCTTTCCACTCCCCAGGAGCGATATACGCCCCGCAGTACTTAACTCTAATCGTACCCAGTGCGATAACATTTCCACATCCACCCGTTAACAAAATACTATAGTTGAATATCCCACCCTCTGTCGGCGTTCCACTAATAGTAATCACATCCCCCGCAAAAGAGGCGGTCACACCCGCCGGAAGCCCGGTGGGCGTACCAATACCCGTTGCACCAGTAGTTGTAAGTGTAATTAACGGTAATGCCGTGTTGATGCTCACAACTGGCGTGGTAGAGGCTGCAGAAACCGTATTAGTCAAAACCTCAATCGCCCCCACCGCAAAAAAACTCCCGCATCCGCCCTCCAGCGGAATACTATAATTATAGATCCCCGCCACCGTGGGCGTCCCACTAATCGTAATCGTATTCCCTGCCCAAGCAGCCGATACACCCGCTGGCAGTCCGTTTGCACCAGACACTCCGGCATTCGTTATCCCTGTAGCGCCCGTGGTGGTATGTGTGATGGCCGTCAGCGGCGTATTAATACATAAAACCGGGTTTGAGGAAGCCGGAGAGACTGTATTGGCTGGCTTTACCGTAATCGCTCCCTGTGCCTCCACATTCCCGCATCCGCCTGCCAGCGGAATAGAATAATTAAACGTACCAACCTCTGTTGCCGTTCCGCTGATCGCTAGGGTATTATACTGCCAATTCGCTGTCAGGCCCGCTGGAAGCCCGGTAGGCGTACCAATTCCGGTTGCGCCAGTGGTTGCGTGCGTAGTAACAGATAAAGGTGTATTGATACAATACGTGTAATCCGATGTCAAAGAAGAGACCACGTCATCCGGCGATACGGTAATATTCCCCGCTGCCCAGATTGACCCGCACTCCCCCTCCAACGGAATACTATACCCAAACACCCCCGCCTCTTCCGGCGTTCCACTAATCGTAATCACATTCCCCTGCCAACTCGCGGTCACGCCCGCAGGAAACCCTGTTGGCGTACCGATCCCGGTAGCGCCCGTGGTGGTATGCGTAATATCCGGCAGCGGCGTATTGATACACACCGTCGGCGTCGAAGACGCCCCCGAAACCGTACAATTCACTACGCCACTCGCACTACCTGCCGGCTGCGTCCCAGTCGTCCAAGTAAACGTCCCTGGCGCAATCGGCGTGCCCACAGCCGTCAGCGTAATCGGCTGGCAGCCCGGACTCGTAAAGTTCCCGGCCCCGGAAAACGTCACCCCGTTCTGCGTAGCAGTCAGCGACCAGATACCCGGCCACGTCACATTGGCATACAAAGTCATCGTCACGCCGCTCACCGGAAATCCCGCATTCATCGTCCCCTGAATACTCCCCAAGCCCGAACAGCCCGGCCCGCCATAGGCCGTCACCCCGGCTGCCGTACTCAGACAGACCCAGATCGGCTGCGCCGGCACACCGACATTCATCTCGATGCAGTTGAGCGTGGTGTTGAAAATAAGCAATCCCGTGGCAGGCTCCGCGATGGCGTTGCGCTCTGCGGTAGTCAGTCGGGGTGGCAGCAATCCTTTGTTCGTGCTCTGTACATCCAACTCCGCCGATGGATGGGGCGTGGTACCGCCGATGACGGTTTGGGCCGGTAGCCGCGTGGCGATCAGGGAGGTTAAGAGGCAGAGGGCGAGGAGGTGGCGTAGGGTGATTTTCATTGGAAAAGATTTTAATTTCATGGCCGTCGGTGGAAATATCATTTTATCAGAAATCAAAACCCGTAGTCTCTTTGCCAATCCTTTATGTATTTTTCTAAATCAGACACAAACCATTTATGCGTCTTCAGTGTCTGGTCTGCAAGATCCATTAAACCCCAATACCGACCTTTGTCAGATTCGACTATAGGGAATAAATTTTGAAAATATGTTTCAGTACAGTAGTGTCCGGTTAAGAAATTTAAATTGCAGTTCAATATTCTGATATTCAATTTTTTATGCCGACTTTTTAATTTAAACGATTTGAAATTATTTTGCCGTAACTGGTTAGCCTCCCACGGCCCGATATGCTGGGATACCGCCAGATAACAAGTTATATTGTTCACTTAAATACCTGCATCAGCGTTCTCGAACTACGTAAATAAAACCCCTGATCCACGCAAGCGCCATCAGCAATTCCCCGCCCCCTCTAAAAACATGCGTAATCCGCCGTCCATCCCCGTCTAAAAACACCCAGGGATGCTCTGCCAACAGCGCCGTATCGTTCAGGGTCTTGCTGAACTGCTGCAGGCGGGGAAGGAGTGCGGCGAGGTATTCTTTCATTGATTATCGTGTTGTCTATCTGCCGGTGGAGGGCAATTTTCTTGCCAAAATCCGAAACGGCAAGCCAAAAATACAGGGGCGGAGAGGAAACTGCAAATTTTTTGGAAAAATTCGGCAAAATGTTAGCGTTTTTTTCCTGCGGCGGAAAAACCGGTCGGGCAAAAACGCAGCCTATCTGCATTTTTGGAAAAATGGGGGATTTGGGACGGGGGCGGATACCTGGACGCGGGATGTAGAGACGCGATGCATCGCGTCTCTACGGGCGGCATTAGGGACGGGATATCCGAGGGGTCAGGACGCCGGCGGATACCTGGACGCGGGGTGTAGAGACGCGATGCATCGCGTCTCTACGGGCGGCGTTGTGGGGACGGAATATTGGATAGGCGCGGTCGGTAGGCGGTTCCCGCCTCCGCGAGGCTGGAATAAGGAGGTGGGTTGGCGCTGTGAAAACCCACTGAATTTGGCGTAGAGCCATGCTCTTAGGGAAAAATACAGCGAGCAGTTTGTAATAGCCAAATACCTGTTTTTTGCGGGTTACTGAACCTTTTTTTGCGAGAAACGGCCATTTTCGTATCTTTGTTCCAAAATTTGATTATGCAGTTCGCAGATATAAAAAACGACATCGCTTTCCGCAAAATATTCGGTAATGAGCAAAAAACTGCCCCGCTCATCTCTTTTTTGAATGCTTCGTTGGAGTTGGAGGGAGATCATCGGGTAGTAAGTGTTTCCCTTGCCAATCCGTACCAGTTTCCACGTATCGCCGGAGAAAAAGCGACCATTCTTGACGTTCGGGCGACCGACCAGTCGGGGCGGAAGTTTGTCGTAGAAATGCAGATAGCCGACAAAACGGGTTTCGATAAACGGGTGCAATACTACCTCTCACGAGACTACTCCATGCAGATAGATAAGGGGGAGGATTATCCTCTGTTGCACCCCGCATACTTTATTGGTATTTTAGACTTTCCCTTTGGAATTGACAACGACTATCATACGCAACACTTGATATTGAACAAAGCGACCAATGAGCATCTATTGAAAGATATACAATTCTCATTCATTGAATTGCCTAAGTTCACGAAAGAAATGCACGAATTAGAAACACCGATTGACAAGTGGACTTATTTCATCAAGCATTCGGAAGAACTACACGTCATTCCTGATTTTGCCAACGAAGATGAGGGTTTGAAAACCGCTTTTATCGAAGCGGATAAGTATCAATGGAGCAAAGAGGAGCTGAAGGCTTATGATAATGTGACAATCAAGGAACAAGATGAACGAGGTGAAAAAGAACTGTTGATACAAAAGGCGAAAAATGAAAAAGAAGCAGAAACAGTAATAAAATTATACAATAAAGGTAAGACTGATATTGAAATCGCTGATCTGCTTGATATGCCCCTGGAAAAAGTACAGCAAATTATCAAAGATTATATAGAAATAAAGCGATAGTAAGCGCGTATCTAAGTTTATATTCTCTTATTTATCCTGCATATTATCGGCTATTTCTCGTATCCGATCAACTGAAAGCCCTGTGATCCGGGCAACAACATCGAAGGACAAGCCAACTCTTAGAGCATTTTCAGCCACCTCCCGGATTGCGCTGGATATTTCCAATTTCACCGTCTCTACAAAACTCGCATCGCTCCTTTGCGCCTCCATATATCGGTCATATTCCTTCCGGTCAGCCGGTTCCAGTTTCAGAATATCCAGTTTTTGGCTGGCGGCCTTCAATCCTTTTGCTGTGAATTCGTCCTTGATTTCCGCCGTTTTCAGGAAGTAGATCCACTCGTCCAGCGTATCTTTTGCGATTTCATTGAACCGATTGGTCTTTATCACATAGTACTCCGGGTATAAATCGGAGACAGATATCTTTTTGAAAAGTTCTTTCTGTTTTTCAGATAATTGTAATTCGTGGTTACTATGGATACCCGTGAATGTGGTTTTTCCGTGATACACATAGTCGTCTCCTTGGCCAAGGTCAAAGTACACGATATTCACGGAGTACACTTTTTTGACTTGGGAATACGGCTGTCCCTCGGCGATATGCTCTACGATGACCTTGGCCGTTCCGTACAGCATTCGTTGGAAGTAGTCGGCTTCGCGGGTATTTTGGATTTCGACGATGACTAGTTCGCTTTGTTCATTCTCCACGAGTATATCAACCCGGTTGAACTTATCGTCCTCGGTTTGTTTATTTCCTTCGCTTTCAAGGATTTGCTTTATTTTAAAATCTTCATGGAGCAGCTCGGAAAGGAAGCCTTCGAGAATGTCGAAGTTGGCTTTGTTGCGGAGCAAACGCTTCATCGCCCAGTCGAAACGAACTAACTTCTTTGCCATTTTCAGAACAATTTGTTACAAAAGTACAAAAAATAATGACGTGGAGCAAAACCGGCGATAAATTCCCTTTGGCCGGAATTGTGCATAATGTGTCAGACGCGAAATGTCAGACGCGAAATATCAGACGCGAAATATCAGACGCGAAATGTCAGACGCGAAATGTCAGACGCGAAATATCAGACGCGAAATATCAGACGCGATGCATCGCGTCTCTACGGGCGGCGTTGGGGGACGGAATATTGGATAGGCGCGGTCGGTAGGCGGTTTCCGCCTCCGCGAGGCTGGAATAAGGAGGTGGGTTGGCGCTGTGAAAACCTACTGAATTGGATGTAGAGCCATCTTTTTTTCTACTTTTGCGCCGAATTTTTTTTGCCCTGCCAAAACACACACACCACGCAGCATGGAAGATCTTTTACAAAAGTACAAAACAAAGCAGCCGGAAGTCGTTTTTGAATGGCACGACGCCGAAACCGAGGCCGAAGGCTGGATCGTCATCAACTCGCTGCGCGGCGGCGCGGCCGGCGGCGGCACGCGCATGCGCAAAGGGCTTACCCGAGACGAAGTGACCTCGCTGGCCAAGGTCATGGAAATTAAATTCAGCGTGGCCGGCCCGGCCATCGGCGGCGCAAAAAGCGGCATCAATTTCGATCCGAACGATCCCCGCCGCACCGAAGTGCTCCAGCGCTGGTACAAAGCGGCCCTGCCGCTCCTGAAAAATTACTATGGAACAGGGGGCGATCTCAACGTGGACGAGCTCAAAGACGTGATCCCGATCACCGAAGCGCTCGGACTGTGGCATCCGCAGGAAGGGATCGTGCGCGGGCACATCCAGCCCAACGAAGGCCTGCAGATTAATATAATCGGTCAACTCCGCTACGGCTGCTCCAAAATCGTGGAAGACCCCGCCTACCTGCCGGAGGGCGGCGCGCACAAACAGGCGGTCGCCGACCTGATTACCGGCTTCGGCGTGGCGGAAGCGGTGCGCCACTTCTACGACCTCTACCACCGCCGCACCCCCGAAGGCAAAACCGCTATTATCCAGGGCTGGGGCAACGTGGCTTCCGCCGCCGCCGTCTATCTCGCCAACGCCGGCGTGAAAATTATCGGCATCATTGACCGGGAAGGCGGCCTCATCGCCCCGGAAGGCCTCCGCCTGGATGCGGTGAAACAACTCTTCCACGACAAACAAGGCAACAAACTCCACGCCCCCAACCTGCTCCCCTTCCAGGAAGTCAATGAAAAAATCTGGTCGCTCGGCGCAGATATCTTCATTCCGGGCGCCGCATCCAAACTCATCAGCCCGGCGCAGGCCCAGGCGCTGCTCGACGGCGGCGTGGAGGTTATTTCCTGCGGCGCCAATGTGCCGTTTACCGACGACGACGTGTTTTTCGGGCCCACGGCAAAATATGTGGACGAACGCACGGCGCTGATCCCGGATTTTATCGCAAACTGCGGGATGGCCCGCGTTTTCGCCTACCTGATGCAGCCCAATGTGCCCGTGACCGATGCGGCTATTTTCGAAGATATTTCCGCTACCATCCGAAATGCCCTCCGCGAAATAACCCAAATAAGCCCCCAGCCCAATAAAATTTCCTCTAACGGCGTATCCCTGGCTTTAAAAAAACTGGGAATTTCGTAAATAAACCGATCGAAATAATTAAGTATTAACAAAAAGTCCTACTTTTGCCTCCGTATGCCGAAGCGCTTGTGTAATAATCAAGCACTTGCTGCAATTATTTTTTCATTTCTCTAAAGTGTTGACCATATGTCAATGAGAAAATTAACACTCTCCATTCTATTCGTCAGCTGCTTCCTCGGCGCGCAGGCGCAAGACGCCTCCGCACCGGCCTATCGTTCGTTTACGCCTAAAGACAAAACCGAACTGGGTCTCGACCTCGGTACGGCATTTGTTTCCGGCGATCTGGACGCCAAACTCGGCTTCGGCGCGGGTGTGCACCTGAGGAAAGCCCTCGACCATGCCTTCTCCATCCGCCTGGGCGCTATGTACGCTACGGCAAGTAACGAAGGCGACGGCACCACCGAAACTTCTGAAACATCCTCCTTCTCGGGCGGCGCGCAGTTCGTCGTCACGCTGAACAATCTCCGCTACGACAAGCCCAGCCGCAAACTGCTCGTCAATGCCTTCGCAGGCGTAGGCGCGCAAAATGTAACCGGCAACCTGAACGGCGGCGACGATGAACTGTCCGACATGCTCGGCTATTTCGACTTCGGCGCAGGACTGGCCTACCGCCTCAATCCGAAAATTAATATCGGATTGGAGTACACGGTGATGACGCCCACGGGCGGCAACAGCGACATGATCGAAGGCAAAAAAGACGGTATCCTCCGCGATTACATCCACTACCCGCACCTGAGCCTGAACTACAACCTCGGTAAGGCTGACCGCAGCGAACCGCTGTACTGGGTAAATCCGATGGATCAGGTGGGTAAGGCAATCTCCGATCTGGAGGCGCGCCCAATCTATGACCCGACGGACACCGACAATGACGGCATCATTGACGCCATTGACGACGAAGACAACAGCCCCGCAGGCGCTAAAGTGGATACCCGCGGTAAAACGCTGGACAGCGATGGCGATAAGGTGCCGGACTTCAAAGACAAAGAACCGCACTCGCCTCCCGGCTACACGGTGGATGCCAATGGCGTCGCGCAGGTACCGAAGCCCAACTGGGTGACGGAAGCCGATGTAAACCGCATCGTGGACGCAAAGTTGGCCAACTTCAAACTGCCCGCAAAAGGCGTTTCTGACTGGTTCCTTCCGATGGTGAACTTCGACCTGAACAATTACACGGTTAAGCGCGGCGAGTACGAGAAATTGTACCAAATCGCACAGGTGGTTAAAAACAACCCGGATATGCGCTTTGTCGTAACGGGTAACGCAGACCGCAGCGGCGATGAGGCCTACAACGGAATGCTGTCCTACAACCGCGCAAAAGCCGCTGTCGAATTCCTCGTGAATCAACACGGCGTATCCCGCGACCGCCTGCTGCTGAACTACGCCGGCGAAGGCAAAGCCATTATTGATACCAATTCGGCGAACTACACCAACCGCCGCGTGGAATTCCGCGCTGCAAAAGACGGCGACAAAGAAATGGCCCGTCCGGAAGGTAAAGACGCCGGCACTGGCCGCTTCGACGGCAATAAATCCGGCTATTAATTCCAAGCGGATTTTTCCGGTTGAAAACAGGAGCCTCCTCGATTTCGGGGAGGCTCCTGTCGTTTAGGCCCACCCTTGTCTCCTGGCGATATACTAAAACCGCTCCATCGCGCGTTTTTTTCCCATCGTTCACCCGCCATACCCGCCGGCATCTTCTCGTCGCCTTCGCTATGCGTCGTATAACAAAACCCCTGCTCTTCCTCTCGCTCTTAATCACGGCGTTTACGCTGCCTCAAACGCCCCATGGCATCGGACAAACCACGCCCGACAGCACCGCCGCTGCCGCCTCGGAATCCTTCCAGCCCGGAGAGGAGATCACCTATAAAATATACTACAACTGGAATTTCGTCTGGCTGCCCGCCGGCGAAGTCCGCTTCAAAGTAATAGACGAAGGCGAAACCTACCACTTCCAGGCCACCGGCAAGACCTATCCCTCCTACGAGTGGTTTTTTAAAGCGCGGGATACGTACGATTCCTGGGTGGATAAAAAAACGCTGCTGCCAGTGTATTCCGAACGGGAAATAAACGAGGGCAGTTACTCCATTTTTGAAAAAATAAAATACGACCAGGACGACAAAAAAACCACCGTGTGGCGCGCCGACCACCGCGGCGCCGAAGAAACAAAAACGGAGCATGCCCTGAAAAATCCGGTGCACGATATTTTGTCCAGCCTGTATTACCTGCGCAGCCTGGATCTGGCCTCCAAAGGGCCGGGCGCCGCGAAGCCGTTCACCGTGTTTATGGATAAAGAAGAGTATCCGCTCAAAATGCGCTTTGTGGGCAAAGAAAGCCGCAAAAAAGTGCACGGCATGGGCCACTACCGAACGCAAAAATTCCAACCAGACGTCATCGCCGGCAACGTCTTCAGCGAAGAGGCCAAGATGACCGTGTGGGTGTCCGACGACCAGAACCGCATCCCCGTCCTGATCGAATCCCCCGTGTCGGTTGGCTCCGTGCAAGTCGTGCTGAAAGCGTATAAAGGCCTGAAATTCGATTTCACGGCGGCGCAAAAAGAATAACAGGCTATACATATTCTCCCGTTTTGGCCGTATTTTTGCCGGACACCTTGCCCGGAAAGCGATCAGCCGGGCTTCGGCTAAGATATCCTATATGGCCAAACGCAAAGGCGGACAACTGTTTATGAACTTCGACGACGAGCGCATTCCGAAACTCCTCGGGATGTTCTTCCTCTTTTTGTCGTTTTACCTGCTGGTCGCTTTCACCTCGTATTTTTTTACTTGGGAAAACGACCACGATGTCGTATTCCAGTTTTCCTGGGAGATGTTTTTCAGCAATATCCAGGTGGACAACTGGCTGGGACGGCTCGGCGCTATTCTGGCCGACAGCATCATCTACTGGGGCTTCGGGGTATCTTCGTTTGGCTTTATCTACCTCTTGTACAAGTATGGCCTGGCGCTTATCCGCCGGGTCCCGCTGATCCAGATGGCGCCGGTGTTGCAACGCACCGCTACCTGGATGGTGATTGTGTCGGTGGTGTCTGCTTTTTTTCTGCAGACCATCGAGTTTCCTGTCGGCGGCGTGTTCGGCCGCGCAGTGGCCATGTGGCTGCAAAATTTCCTGGATATTGCCGGCACGCTGGCCCTACTGCTCTTTGCCCTGCTTGCTTCGTTTGTATTTAATAACAACCCCAATTTAGACGACTTTACCTGGCATAAGCTGCTGTACGAAACCCGACAGGCCTGGCGCGATCTGCTCAACGGAAACTACGGCAAACGCCGCCCCGTTGCCGCTCCGCCGCCCCGAAACAGAACCCGATCGGTACCCGCCGAAGAAACGGAAACCGAACTGCCCGAACTGGAACTGCCCATCCAGGCGCCCGAAGCCGCACCCGGCAGCCAGATGTCCTTCGACCTGACGAAGCGCAGTGCGCTCTTCGAAGACGGCGGCCCGGGGGATAAAAAAAACCCGGGCGGCGCTGCCGAACTGGAAATCAATATGCCCGTCCAACCCGAACCGCCGGTCACGCCCGACGAAGCCCCAGTCTATAAACCGCCCGTCGAACTCGTGCAGGAGGACAATCCCCAACTCAGCGAACCCTACGACCCTACCCTCGAACTCTCGCACTACGAGTACCCCCACCTCCAACTGCTCAACGAATACGACCAGCAAACCCTTGAGGTGGATCGCGAAGAGCTCGAAGCCAATAAAAACCAAATCATCCAAACCCTCCTCTATTTCAAAATCGAAATCGAGAAAATACGCGCTACCATCGGCCCGACGGTTACGCTCTACGAAATTATTCCAGCCCGCGGTATCCGGATTTCTAAAATCAAAAACCTGGAAGACGATATCGCCCTGAATCTCTCTGCGCTCGGTATCCGGATTATCGCGCCGATTCCCGGAAAAGGAACCATCGGGATCGAAGTGCCGAACAAAAACCGCCAGATCGTGGGTATGCGGGAAGTGCTGATGAGCGATAAATTCCGGCGCGCAAAAATGGAACTGCCGATCGCCCTCGGCAAAACCATTTCCAACGAAGTGTTTGTGGCCGACCTGACCAAAATGCCCCACCTCCTCGTCGCCGGCGCTACCGGCCAGGGGAAATCCGTGGGCATCAACGTGGTGCTCATGTCGCTGCTGTATAAAAAACACCCCTCGCAGGTCAAATTCGTGCTCATAGACCCCAAAAAGGTCGAGCTCTTTCCTTACGCCCGGCTGGAAAATCACTTCCTGACCTTCCTGCCCGATCAGCTGGAGCCAATCGTGACGGATACCACCAAGGTGGTGCATACGCTCAACAGCCTGATTATTGAAATGGAAACCCGCTATGACCTGCTCAAAAAGGCAGAAACGCGGAACATTGCAGAGTACAACGACAAGTTCGTCGCGCGCAGGCTCAATCCCAATAAAGGACACCGCTTCCTGCCGTATATCGTGCTGATTATTGACGAATTCGCCGACCTTATTATGACGGCCGGCAAAGAAGTGGAGTTGCCGATCGGCCGCTTGGCGCAACTCGCCCGCGCAGTCGGCATCCACCTCATCATCGCTACCCAGCGCCCCTCCGTCAATATTATTACCGGCGTTATTAAGGCAAACTTCCCGGCCCGGATCGCCTTTAAAGTCGCCTCCAAAGTGGACTCCCGCACCATCCTCGACGCCGGCGGCTCCGAGCAACTGACCGGCCGCGGCGATATGCTGCTCAGTGTGGGCGGCGACATCATCCGACTGCAATCCGCGTTCGTGGATACGCCTGAAGTCGAACGGGTGATTGACTTCATCGCCAACCAACAGGGCTTCGCAGAACCCTTCTTCCTGCCGGAATTCCACCCCGACGGCGAAGGCGGCGGCGGAAGCAAGGAAATCAGCATCAAGGAACTCGACGATATGATTGACGATGCCGCCCGGCTGGTAGTCGAAAACCAACACGGCTCCACCAGTATGATCCAACGCCGCCTCAAACTCGGCTACAACCGCGCCGGCCGCATCATGGATCAACTCGAATCGCTCGGAATCGTCGGCCCGGCGGAAGGCTCTAAGCCCCGGGAAGTACTGTACTATGATGTAATGGAACTGGAACGCTTCCTTGCCGAACTGCGCGCGCGCCGGTAATTTTTTCCTGCCGAACAAGCCGATTTAATCGGATTTTGATCGCCAGATTAAAAAGAAAAAAATTTTCCCTGTTTTTTATTTTTGTTTTCTTAAACAAAAAAATAGATTTTTTAAAACCAAACAACTGATTTTCAGTTGTTTGGTTTTAAAAAATCTACACAGGTTTCACAACAAACACCTTTTTTTGTACTTTCCACTTGTGCGGGACTGCCGCACTTTTGTACTGTCAAAGCGATGAACGATGGACGCGAGGCGGTGGATGGAAGTTTTGACAAATAGGTTTGGAGACTTTTCATGAGATTATATACGGGAAACGGCCGCGCAGCAAACGAGCTGCGCGGCTTTTCTTTTTTCAGTGTTTCTGGCTGGCGCTTATTTATTCAGAATGCGCACGCCGGTTGCTTCGAAGGCCAATTCGCGTTTCGGCTCTTTGATGGCCTCGATTTCCGCTTTTGATTTGCCGGCGTCTTCCGCATAGTGGCGCAAATCCTCCACCGAGGTCGTTTCCATGTAGGCGATCCCTTCGATCAGGACTTCCTTGCCGCTCAGGTCTTTGGGCATAAAAAAGGCGTAGTCTTTAAACGTCACGCGCATTTCCGGATTGTTGCCGTTGTCGGACACCAGCGTCATCCAGCATCCTTTGGCCTGGCAGACTTCGCCGACTTTGGCCGTGACTTTCGCCTGCAGCGAGTCTTGGCCGGTCATTTTGGCGGCCAGTTCGTCGTAGCGGATTGCGCCGTCGGCATTGGCGGGCGCGGCGCCGAACGTTTGCCCGGATTCTTTGGATTGTTCAGTTTTGTCAGCCGCTTGTTGTTGGCTGCAGGCCGCGGCCGTCAGCAGGCCGGCGATCAGGATCAATACATTTTTTGACATCATGTTTTAAAAGTTTTGGAAGCCGGGCAACCGGTTTCCTGGTTACAAAAATTTAGAATAATTTTGCCGGTGCGAAGATAAGGATATACGTCCTTTTTTCGTATCAATCGGTAGAGACGCGATGCCTCGCGTCTAATCACGATGCCTCGCGTCTAATCACGATGCCTCGCGTCTAATCGCGATGCCTCGCGTCTAATCGCGATGCATTGCATCTAATCGCGATGCCTCGCGTCTAATCGCGATGCCTCGCGTCTAATCGCGTTTGATCAACGTACCGATGCGGTCAGACGCGATGCCTCGCGTCTAATCGCATTGGCAGACGCGATGCATCGCGTCTCTACGCATCGCACAATATAAAATCCGGATTGCTGTTTTATTTACAAACAGGATCCATCGGCAACCTCCAATCCGCTATTTTTAACCTTAATCCGCTGCGCATTGCACCCTTCAGTACTTTTTTAACTTATATTTCAATTGTTCTGTCCGATGAAGGGTCTAGCTTTTTATTTGGTTGCGCCGTTTTTTATGACCGTCCTGGCCTGTTCCAGCCTGGGCGCGCAGTGCGTGGAAGGAAATTGCCGCGATGGCACGGGAACCTATGTTTTTCCGAATGGCGATCGCTATACGGGTACCTGGGCCTCCAGCCAGCCGCACGGAAAGGGTGTGTACCAGTTTGCCTCTCGGGAACGGTATGAGGGGGAATTCCGCCTCGGTAAATTTGAGGGGAACGGCGCGATGTACTATCCGGACGGCGCCTACTACATCGGCGGATGGAGCAATAACCTGAAAAACGGCTATGGCCGCCTGGTGACCCCGGGCGGCAGCATCACGCAGGGCAACTGGACGGCAGGACGGCCGCCCGGCACGCATATTTCCGCACCCCTCGCAGCAACACCTGCCGCCGCACTCGCAGACGAGCGGAATAATCTCGCCGGGATGCGCAACTGCTCCGCGGTGTACTGCCGCAACGGACAGGGGTACTATGATTATCCGGACGGGTCGCGCTGGATTGGGGAGTTTAAGGACGGACTTCCGTTCGGACAAGGCGTCTGTTATTACAACGGCGGCGACCGCTATGAGGGGATGTGGCAGCTCAATGCGCCTTATGGAGAGGGCGTGATGTACCAAAACGGCCGCGCCTTCGGCGGCGTTTGGGTGAACGGTCGCCTGATCAAGGAAATTGATTCCGAAGAAGCGGTACCCGACAATACAATCGGTGTAGATCAAAGTCGCGACGTGCGGATCTGGGCGGTCATTGTGGGCGTAGGCCGGTACGCTGCTATGCCCTCCTTAAAATTTACGGACGACGATGCCTACCGCGTGTACTCCTTCCTCAAAAGTCCGGAGGGCGGCGCCCTGCCCGATGAGCAAATCGCCCTGCTGATAGATGAATCGGCCACCCGCACCAATATCCTCAATGCGATGCGGCGGCAATTTTTGCGCGCCGACGCCAACGACGTCGTCCTGCTCTATTTTAGCGGTCACGGCTTGGACGGCTGCTTTTTGCCGGTGGATTTTGATGGTTACCGCAATAAATTGCGCCACGAGGAAATTAAAAAAATCTTCCTGGAGAGCGCTGCTAAACACAAACTCTGTATCGCCGACGCCTGCCACAGCGGCTCGCTCCAGTACGGTCTCGCCGCCCGCGGGCCCGCCCCCGTGTCGGTCAGCCGCTACTACCAGGCCCTCGAGGATTCCGATGGCGGCATTGCGCTCCTGATGTCCTCGAAGGCGGAAGAACTCTCGCTGGAAGACCACGGCCTGCGCCAGGGCGTTTTTACTTTTTATCTGCTCAAGGGACTAAAAGGCGAGGCGGATACCAACGGCGATCAGATCGTGTCCATCCGCGAAATATATAAATACGTCACGCCCAAGGTACGGGAATACACCGCCGGGGCGCAAACGCCGACGCTCAGCGGCTTGTATGACGATACGATGCCTGTGGCGCTGCGCCGGCGCTAAAAAATACGGCCCTTGGTCAACTTCGAGTGCTCTTTTGCGTTTTAAACGTATCGTGGGGGGCCGATTGCGCGGTGTGAACGGACGCGTTTTCTTGTTACCCGTGTTCATCGAATCTTCCCTGCGTTTTTAACCTTATGCAACATCTGCCGGCATATCGAATAAAGTTGTACCGCAACTTTAAGGCTCTGGAAGCAAATGACTTCCATGGCATCATTCGGTATTACGAGCGCAACGAAGACGGTATCCGGTCGCTGGACACCGATGAATATTTCGACTGCACGCTGGCGTATGCCGAGGCGCTGTTCGAAACCGGCGCGCACCAGAAACACGTCCTGGTATGCGAGCAGTTGCTCGAGCTCCTGATCAATCAGGATTTGGACGGCTGGCAGGCGGAAGAGCTCTTCCGGGAGGTATTGTTCAAAAAAGCCGCCTCGCATTTTCGCATGGGCGAATTTCGGCAGGCGGAGCACGTGTTGCGCGAGCTCGTCAAGATTCATCCCTGGGACGCGATGCCGCAGCGTTTTTTGCAAACTTGCCTGTTGAAACAAAAGCCCGCCTGGTTATCCTACATGCGGGTGGCTGCGGTGGTGTTATCGCTGCTTGCGGCGGTAACGATCATGGCGGAACTGTTTGTCATCCGGCCGTTTTTCACCGAGTACTATCAAACTGCGTTGTATGCGCACAATGGCCTGTTGGCGAGCGGGGTGTTGGTGTTGGCCGGCGGCGAATTCCGGCATTATTGGCTGTCGCGGCAGTACGTCCGGCGGCTGGCCGGCAGTATGAAGCGTCGGAAACAACAAAAACCGGCCGGGTAATCCCGGATTCAAGTCCATGTTTTCCCGCACCGTTTATCTGCTTGCATGTATCAGCCTGTTCACGGACATGGCCAGCGAGATGCTGTACCCGGTCATGCCGGCTTATTTGAAGCACATCGGATTTTCGGTGGCCCTGATTGGTTTGTTAGAGGGACTTGCAGAGGCCGTTGCGGGTTTGAGCAAGGGTTATTTTGGTAAAATGTCGGATCGCATGGGTCGGCGCGCGCCTTTTATTCAATGGGGGTACGGGCTTAGTGCGTTGTCGAAGCCGATGTTGGCTTTTTGGGCATACCCGCTGTGGGTTTTTCTGGCCCGCACGACGGATCGGCTGGGCAAAGGCTTGCGCTCGGGCGCGCGCGACGCCCTGTTGTCGGAAGAAGCTGCCCCCGGCGCCCTGGGCCGCGTATTCGGTTTTCACCGTGCCATGGATACGCTCGGCGCCGTTTTGGGGCCGCTTTGCGCGCTGGTCTATTTGTATTTCTTTCCGGAGGATTATATCCGGTTGTTTTACCTGGCTTTTATCCCCGGGCTGCTGGCGGTGGGCGCCACGCTCTTCCTGCGCGATCAATCGGAGCCGCGGCAGGAAAAACCCGCTGGCGCCTCCTTTTTCGCTTTTACCGGCTATTGGAAAACAGCCGATCCGGCGTATCGCCGCCTCGTAGGCGGGTTGTTGGTATTTGCCTTGATAAACAGTTCGGATGTATTCCTGCTGCTTCGGGCGCGCGAATCGGGCTTGGACGATGCGACGGTCATCGGCGTCTATATATTGTACAACCTGACGTACGCCCTTGCAGCGTATCCCATGGGAATATTCGCCGACCGCCTCGGGCTTAAAAAAGTGTTTATTCTCGGATTGCTGCTGTTCGCGGCGGTATATGCGGGTTTCGCATGGGCGCAGGGCCTGCCGGCTTTTGTGGGGCTTTTTGTGTTGTACGGTTTGTATGCCGCGGCGACGGAGGGGATTTCCAAGGCTTGGATCAGCAAGGTTTCCGGGCGCGAGGACAGGGCTACGGCGATTGGTTTTTACACCGGATTTCAGAGCCTTGCGGCGCTGATAGCCAGTACGCTGATGGGCGCCGTCTGGCATTTTTGGGGTTCGGCGCCGGCGTTTGGCCTGGCGGCGGCCGGCACGGTGGGCGTGGCGGTTTATATGGCGCGTGCGATCAAAAACTGAGCGAATTTTCGGCAACAAGTGTAAAAACTGTTGTAATCGGTGTGTAATAATCCGGGTGCATGACGTATTTTATCCAATCTGGTAGTATTTTTGTATTATTGCAGCTTTGCCGCGGCATTTTTATCGCTCATCCCAGGCTAATCGCTCATGTTACTACGCTTAACGCATCCAACACGCCCGACCCCCACGCATTTATTCGCCGTGCTGCTCATCCTGACGCTTTGCACAGGCCGCGCCGCCGCACAATCCATGGAGGCGGTCATCACCTTCACGGCCATTGCCTGCCAGGGCGGCGCGAGCACGGCAACGGTATCGGTTACCGGGAATGCGCAGCCGCCGTTTAACTACCTCTGGAGCAACGGCCTGACCGCGCAGAACGCCGCACTGCCGGCCGGCGTGTACAGCGTTACGGTATTCGACAGCCAGGGGCAATCTGCGTCGGATACCGTTTCGATTACCGAACCCGCGGCGCTGGGCGTTGCCATCGTAACCGAACAGCAAATCTGCGCCATCGCACCCGACGGATCGGCCACCGCCGTGCCGTTCGGCGGCACGCCGCCCTACGCCTACACTTGGAGCAACAATGGCAGCACGGCCCAGATCACCGGCCTGGCCGCCGGAACTTACGCGGTAACGGTCACAGACGCGAATGGCTGCACGGCAACAGGATCCGGAACCGTCGAATTCTGGGACGAAGGGCTCTGGCTCATGCTGACACCCACGGATGTGCGCTGCCACGGGGACTCGACCGGCTCGATCAAGGTGTCGCCGATGTCGGGCACGCCGCCCTACACCTATATATGGAGTAGCGGCGATACCACGGCCACGGCTTCTAATCTGCCCGCCGGCGCGTATTCCGTGACCGTCACAGACATCAATGGCTGTCAGAACAGCCTGACCGGCGAAGTGCTTCAACCGGCCCCGCTTGTACTTGCACTGACCGCCCTCGGTGATTTCAGCTGCGCGGGCATCGCCTGTGCAACGGCCGCCTACAGCGGCGGCACGCCGCCCTACACGCTGGTTTGGAGCACCGGAGCAGCGGCCGATACGATTTGCGGCCTCACGACCGGCGTCTATACTGCGATGCTGACTGATGCCAATTTTTGCACGCGAACCGATAGCATCTCCATTCAAAAGGCCGATACGATCGCCATTGAAATCCAAATAACCGGCTGCGCGGGTTGCGCCCTTCCCGGTAGCGCCGCAGCGGCGGTCAGCGCCGGCTCGGGAAATTACAGCTATCTGTGGGACAACGGCGAGACCTCGGCAGCAGCCGATAGCCTCACCGCCGGGCCGCATACCGTCACGGTGACGGATCTGGTTTCCGGCTGTACGGACACGGCGTCGGTATTCATTCCCGCCTGCGCGCCCGTGGACGTGCAAATCCAGATTGACTCGCTCGCCGGCTGCCTGGTCGGTGGCCAGGCTTCCGTCGCAGTCAGCGGCGGCCTGCCACCTTATAGTATTCAATGGGACAACGGACAAACCGGCCCGACCGCCGACAGCTTGTCGCCCGGCGCGCATACCGTCACAGTGACCGATGCAGCCGGCTGTGTGTTCGTCGGCAATTTTACGATGGGGCAAATCCCGCGTCCGGAACTCAGCATCCTGGTACTCGCGCACGCCGCTTGTAACGTCGGCGGCAGTGCACAGGCTTTGGTAAGCGGCGGATTGCCGCCGTACAGTTTCCTCTGGGATAACGGTGATACCACCGCCGTGGCCGACAGCCTGGCGCCGGGCATCCGCTGTGTCACGCTCACCGACGCCAATGGCTGCGCCGACACCGCCTGCGTGGTCATCAACCCGCCGCCCAACGCCCCGGTCGTCGTCATCACCAATATCACACCGGGCAGCTGCCTGGCCACCGCCGTCCTGCAGGCTGGCATAGCGAGCGGCGGCACGCCGCCCTATACTTTCCTGTGGAGTAACGGCGATACAGGCGCTGTTGCCGACAGCCTGGCGCCGGGTATCTACTGCGTGACGGTCATGGACAGCCAGGGCTGTATGAATACGGCCTGCGATACCGTGCTCGCACCTACCCTGCCCAATCCGGTAGCAACCCTCACGGCGCCGGCCGGCTGCCTGACCGGCGCCACGGCAACCGTGTCCGTTACGGGCGGCGTTCCGCCTTATACCTACCTTTGGACGCCCGGCAACTACACCACGGCCAGTGTTTCCAACTTGCCGCCCGGCGCTTATACGATTACGGTAACGGATGCGAACGGATGCACCGGAACCGCCTCCCTGACCGTGTCCGCGCCCAACGCCCCGGTGATCGCCGTGGTGTCCACGACCAAACAAAATTGCAGCATGTTTGGAACGGCCATCGTATCCGCTTCGGGCGGTACGGCGCCCTATCTCTATGAGTGGGAAAACGGGGAGCTTGGCCCGGAGGCAGACAGTCTCTCCGCCGGCAGCAATATTGTCATTGTGACCGATGCCGCCGGCTGCCGGGATACGGCGATTGTATCCATATTCTTTACGCCGAATGGCATCAACGTCGGCGACTGGATCTGGTACGATGACAACCAGAACGGATTCCAGGATCCCCAGGAAACGGAGGGCGTGAATAATATCATCGTCCGACTGACCCAGGCAGGCCCGGACGGCATCTTCGGCACCTCGGACGATGTGATCCTGCAACGCGATACGACTGGTCCGGACGGGATGTACAATTTTGATTGCGTGCTGCCGGGCAATTATGTGCTGGTATTTTCCGGACTGCCTTTTGGATTCCAATGGGCCGCAAAAAATCAATTCAACGATGATTGCCTGGACAGCGACGTCAACGCCAATGGCCGCACCGATCTCGTGGTCATACCCAATGCGCAAAGCGACAACCTCTGCCTGGACGCCGGCGTCCACCTGCTGTGCCAAAACGTAATCAACGCTGGCCTCATCTGTTGCAATCAGACCATTTGCGCCGGCGATATGCCTGCGCTCCTCGCCCAGGTGACGCCGCCCGGCGGCGGCCAGGGATCCATCGAATTTGCCTGGCGCCAACTCGACCTGTCCGACCCGGCACAGCCCGTCTGGGTGGATATCCCGGGCGCTTCCGGCGCCAATTACCAGCCGCCCGCGCTGACGGAAACGGCCTATTTTCTGCGCCGCGCGCGCAGGGCCGGCTGTATTCAGTTTTTGGAATCTAATATCGTTACCATCACGGTGTTGCCCGCCGGTTCGCCCGGATGCGGTTCTTTCCTGGCGGATTTTACCGTAGCGGCCATGGAGGACGCCAATGTACAAGCGGTTTGGCGCACCTTGCCGGAACCGGTTCAATTTACTTACACCCTGGAGCACGCGCCGGATCAGATTCGCTGGGCGCCTGTGGAAACCCTGCTCGGCAAATTCAATCCGCTCGGTGAAAATAACTACGCGGCAATCCACCAAACGCCTGTGCGGGGCATGAACTACTATCGAATCCGGCGGGTGGATCCCTTCGGTTTGGCGGCGTATTCTGAAATCCGGGCCCTGGAGATGAATATGGCTTTTCCGGATGCGATCCGGGTTTACCCGAATCCGGTCTCCGAGGTATTGCAGATTGAGAATATGGCCGCCCTCGACAGCGAGGCGAAGGTAGAACTGATCGCGCCGAGCGGGGCAGTGCTCCGCGTGCAAGTCATTCCAAAAACCGCGCGTACGATGCTGGAAATTCCGGTGGGAGATTTGGCCTCCGGGCTTTATTTCGTCCGGATTACCTTTGGAGATGGCGCGCGGCGGACCGTAAAAATATCTAAATTTTAGACCACGTCTGTTTGTATGCCTAATATACTCCCTGCATTTTTCCGCGCCGCATTCCTGGCGCCCTTGTTTTTGGAAGCCTGCCAGTCGCCCGAAACCGTCCAGTCGCCCCGGTTCCGGTTGATTCAGACTGACACCTTTCGGTTCAACAATTTTGTGGACTGCAATATGGCGGAGGCTTGGGTGGACGATACCTTTCGCATTTTTCCCGGAAAATACGGCGAGGATCCGGTTTGGGGATATGCCCGCGATTTGAAATTCTCCAGCGGCCGGCATGCCGACGAGGCATTCAGCAATCCGGCTTCCGCCTACATCGCGCCGGCTTTGCCGCTCAACGCGCCGATCGGCGAGGCTGGGCTGCACGGCGCCGTATGGTTTGAAACCGTGTATCAGGACGCCCGCGACCCGCGCGGCCGCACCCTGTACGCCGTGTACCACAACGAAAACTACCCGGAGACCCTGCCCTACGATTCCGTGTCCGGTACGGGATACATAGATCAAAATTGGCCCCTGGGCCTCACCGAACGCATCACACCCGCCGCCGTGTGCCGGATCGGCATTATGAAATCTACTGACGGTGGTTGGAGTTGGGAAAACAAAGGCCTGTTTCTCGAGGACAAACAGCCGCGCATGATCCTGAAGCCGCACAACACCTCCAAAACCTTCGCCGGCGGCGTGGGCGACCCCTCGGCGGTGGCCGTGGGCGACTACCTCTACCTGTTCTACGGCGAATACGGCTATCCCGGCGTGTACGATCCGACCAACTATAATCCGGATACGGAGTGGAGCGGCCAGTGCATCAGCGTTGCCCGAATCCGGCTGGCCGACTTAGACCAGCCGCAGGGCAAGGCCAAGCGTTGGGACGGCAAGGGTTTTCACGTCCCTTGGGACGGCGTCGGAAAACCCATCGCTGCCCTGCAAATTCCCCGAAACGAAGGCGGCGGCCCGGCTTCCTCACCTACCGGCGGCTTTCACTGGGGGCCTTCCGTGAGTTGGAATACGTATTTGAATTGCTGGGTGATGCTGATGGGAAAAGTGGAAGGTCAATCGTGGGTCGGCGACGAACTCTATATATCCTTCAACCCCCACAAGGAACTCGGCGAAGGCGCTCATTCGCAAGATTGGAGCAAACCGCAGCTGCTCGTCGCCAAGCCCGGCCATGTGATGTGGTACCCGTCGCTCCAACCGATGAATACCCCGGAGGACATCGCCGACAAACGCACCAGCCTGCGCCTGGGCAAGCGCGCCCGGCTGTTTTTCAAGTACTCCGATCTGAGTAAATACTGCTCGGAATACATTATTGAGTTCGAGCGCTGATCTTTTTCAGCGCGTGCGCGGGCGGAAAAACATTCCGTATTCGTTCTCATACATTCTCCCTAACTTTGCGCCGCTCCGCGCAAAACAAATGCCGTCTGAACGGCGTTTAATTCGCCATTTTAAATACTTAACCTTTCAATCCATTCCATGTCGCAGTTTAAATCGGATGTTGAGGCCGTTGACGCGCTCGCGCAAGCCTATAAAGACCTTTCCGCCGAAATCGGCAAAATCATCGTAGGCCAGGAGGACGTCGTCCGGGCGGTCATCATCTCCTTGTTCTCCAATGGCCACTCGCTGCTGGTCGGGGTGCCTGGCTTGGCAAAAACCCTGCTTGTGAGCACGATCGCTAAAGTGCTGGATTTGGAGTTCAAGCGGATTCAGTTTACGCCCGACCTGATGCCCTCAGATATTGTCGGTGCGGAAATATTGGACGAAGACCGCCATTTCCGCTTCAATCGCGGCCCGATTTTCGCCAATATTGTGCTGGCAGACGAGATCAACCGTACGCCGCCCAAAACGCAGGCTGCACTGCTGGAAGCGATGCAGGAACGCGCCGTGACGGTGAGCGGCGTCCGCCACGAATTGCAGGCGCCGTTCTTCGTGCTCGCCACGCAAAACCCGATTGAACAGGAGGGTACGTACCCGCTGCCGGAAGCGCAGCTCGACCGCTTCATGTTCAATATTCCGCTCCACTATCCGAGCTACGAACAGGAGGTCGCCGTGGTGAAAAATACGACCTCGGCCCATCAGGCGGAATTGCGCCACATTCTCACCGCCGCGGATATCCTGGCGTTTCACCAGGTGATCCGCAAAATCCCGGTGGCAGATAATGTGCTGGAGTACGCAGTGAAACTGGTGTCCAAAACCCGCCCCAACACCCCGGGCGCAATCAAAGAAACCAACGACTACCTCGCCTGGGGCGCAGGCCCCCGCGCCAGCCAGTACCTGGTACTCGGCGCAAAATGCCACGCCGCCATCCGCGGGAAATACTCGCCGGATATCGAAGATGTGCAGGCCGTGGCCAACCTCGTATTGCGCCATCGCATCATCCGCAATTTCCGGGCGGAAGCCGACGGCATTACGGAAGAGAATATTATCGAAGCGCTGCTCTAAGAGTATGTCTAAAATTATATTCTCTGCTAATATGAAAAGGATTTTTTAGCCAGACAAGGCGCTTTTTGCAGGCGTAATGGGACTAATTACGGCGAAAAAAAGGAACGAAGTATGGCTGAAAAAGGCTTTCATATTAGCGAGAAATATAATTTTATACATGCTCTAAGCCGCACGTCCTATCGCAAACGCTACAACAATGTCTATTACTACGCTTATTCGCCGCCGCCGTTCCATTTTTCCCAAGAGCTACCTGCCCGATGCGCCGGTCAGCCGCGAAGAGATTGAATTGCTGCTCGAAAACGCCAATTGGGCGCCCACGCACCGGCTCACCGAACCCTGGCGTTTCCAGGTGTTCCAGTCGGAAGCAAGCCGGAACGCCCTGGGCGATTACCTGTCGGAATACTATAAAAAAACGACGCCCGCCGAGCAGTTTTCGGAGGAGAAATACCTGAAAAACGGCGAAAACCCGCGCCGCGCCGGCGCCGTGATCGCCATCTGTATGCAGCGCGACCCCGAAGCCCGGGTGCCGGAATTCGAAGAAATCGCCGCCGTGGCCATGGCCGTGCAAAATATGTGGCTGAGCTGCACCGAACTCGGTCTGGGATGCTTCTGGAGCTCGCCCAAGGCCGCCCTCGAAGCGGGTGATTTTCTGAAACTCCAACCCGGCGAACGCTGCCTGGGCCTGTTCTACATCGGCCGCCACGAAATGCCGGAAATACCGGGTAAACGAGGCCCCGTCGCCGAAAAAACAATCTGGAAATAAAAGCGCAATTATGAGCTTAGAAACAAAAATAAATCAAGACCTCGTCGTCGCAATGAAAGCCAAAGACGAGATCGCACTCCGCGGTATCCGCGCCATCAAAAGCGCTATCCTGCTCGCTAAAACCGATGGCAGCGGACAAACCATAGACGAAGCGCGCGAAGTGGCGATTGTGCAAAAACTGCTCAAATCCCGCCAGGACTCGCTCGAAATCTATGAAAAAAACAGCCGCGAAGACCTCGCGAAAATCGAGCGCGAAGAAATCGAAATCATCAAACGGTATCTGCCCCAGATGATGGAAGGCGCTGAACTCGAAGCCGCTATCCAAGCCGTTATCGCCCAGGTAGGCGCCAGCTCCGCTGCCGACTTCGGAAAGGTCATGGGCGCCGCCAGCAAACAACTGGCCGGAAAAGCCGAAGGCCGCGCCATCTCGGAAATGGTGAAAAAACTGCTCGCCTGATGATGGTACTCCGCGCCGATCGCCTCCTCAAAATCTATGGCAAACGCACCGTAGTCCGGGATGTGAATTTCAACGTGCGGCAGGGCGAAATCGTCGGCCTGCTCGGACCAAACGGCGCCGGCAAAACCACCTCTTTCTATATGGTCGTAGGTTTTATCAAACCCACCGAAGGCCATGTGTATCTCAATGACGAGGAGATCACCGACCTCCCCATGTATAAACGCGCCCAAAAAGGCATCGGCTACCTGCCCCAGGAACCCAGCGTATTTCGAAAACTCAGCGTGGAGGATAACATTATGGCCGTGCTGGAAATGACTACGCCCGGCAAAGCGGCGCAAAAAGATAAACTGGAGCAACTGATCGAGGAATTTAACCTCCAGAAAGTGCGCAAAAGCCACGGCGATACGCTCTCCGGGGGCGAACGGCGTCGCACCGAAATCGCGCGCGCGCTCGCTTCCGACCCGAAATTTATCCTGCTCGACGAGCCCTTCGCCGGGATTGACCCCATCGCCGTGGAAGATATCCAGTATATCGTAGCCAAACTGAAAACCAAAAACATCGGCATCCTCATCACCGACCACAACGTGCAGGAAACCCTCTCCATCACCGACCGCGCCTACCTGCTCGTGGAAGGCAGCATCCTGCGCACCGGAACCGCCGAGGAACTCGCTGCGGATGAACTGGTGCGCACCGTATATCTGGGCAGAAATTTCGAACTCAAACGGAAAGTGCTCGATTTGTAAGCCGTCCGCGCCGCGCATAGAAAGGTTTGTAACGGCTCAAACGCGATCCGCGCCGCAGCTACACGGGTTCAAAAAAAATCCTACCTTTGCGCTGTATCAGAGCGCGTGGCAAATTTTTGCCTGCGCTTACAAAAACCGATCCGTCTATGAAACCCATCACTTCCAGCGCCATTGATAAAGTCATTGATGAACTCGACCAAATTTCCGACGAGCAGTACGAGGAAATAATGGAGGAGTTCACTGCCAATCAGCCGGTGCTGATTGCCTACATCTTTAACGACGAAAATTTCCACCTCCTCAACGAAGACGAAAGAGGATACCTGGAATACCTCGCCCTGATCCTGTGGCGCACGGTCCACAATGCCTACGGCCCGCTGCAGCCGGTCAGCGAGGAGTCCATCGGCGAAGCAGAAGAAAAGAACTATGAAATCATGGAGAACAGCACGGGCAAACAATTCAGCGACCGGCTGAATCCTTTCTTTGAAGGCTATCCGCAGGAAGACCTGCTCGCCTTTGCCGAGGAAGCGGTCACCGAAGATGAAGGCGAACCAGACGGTATTATTGGCAAAGAGGCCCGCGAACCTATTTTTGTGGCCCTCAAAACCATGATAGACGTGCTGACGGCATAAAACGCCCCTTCTTTATAAGCGTAGTCAAAATTTCCCCTCATTTTCAATATTTTAAGCGCTTTTTGGTAAATATTTTTTTTCGGATAGCTTGTGTGAGCCGAAAAGAAGTGTTACATTTGCGTCCGCTTTCAGAAAAAACTATTCTTGTTGGTCAAAATTTTTGCTGATAATCAAGGGTTTAGTTCTTTTCTGCTGTTTAAAAGAAAATAATTTAACGTTATAACAATCGTACAATGAATACGCTGAGTTACCGGACCAAATCGGTCAGCAGCCTGGAGATGCACGGGCACCGCAAATGGTACGTCATCAACGCCGAGAACCTGGTTGTCGGTCGTCTGTGCGCCAAAATCGCAAGCATCCTGATGGGCAAAAACAAACCCTCCTTCACGCCGCACGACGATACGGGCGATTACGTGATCGTAATCAATGCCGACAAAGTTCGTTTTACGGGCAAGAAATGGGCGCAGAAAGAGTATAAGAACTACTCGCTCCACCCCGGCGGTCTGAAACTGACCACGGCCGAGGAGATGCTGGAAAAAGATGCTCGCCGCATCATCGAGCGCGGTGTCAAAGGCATGCTGCCGAAAACGAAATTGGGCCGCCAGATGTACAAGAAGCTCTTTGTGTACGCTGAAGGAGAACATCCGCACGCTGCCCAACAACCCCAACTGCTGGAGCTGAAATAAACACCATTTTTCAATCGCTTATCCATTTTTTGTTCAATATGGAAATGATTAATGCCATCGGGCGCCGTAAAACTGCCGTAGCCCGGGTCTATTTGATGAAGGGAGAAGGTAAAATTACCGTGAACGGTAAGGACTACCGCGAATATTTCCCGCAGGTACACATCCAGCACAATGTGGTCGATCCGTTCGGCGTCGTCGGCGCTGATAATATCTATGACCTCAAAATTAATGTGCGCGGCGGCGGCTATAAAGGCCAGGCCGAAGCCGCTCGCCTGGGTATCAGCCGCGCGCTGGTGAAACTCAACGAGGAGTTCAAGAAACCGCTGAAGGATCGCAAGTTCCTCACGCGCGACAGCCGCGCCGTAGAACGGAAGAAATATGGCCAGCCCAAAGCGCGCAAACGCTTCCAATTCTCCAAACGCTAAACAATTCGAGCAACCGGGCAGCCGTCCGCTCGCCTGCCCTTTCGGTTCTATCCTTCGAATTCTTCAAATCTGACTTACATCATGCAGAAGCCTACTTATAAAGAATTGCTCGACGCCGGCTGCCACTTCGGCCACCTGCGCAAAAAATGGAATCCCAAAATGACGCCCTATATCTTTATGGAGCACAAGGGGATCCATATCATTGACCTCAACCGCACCGCCGAATGCCTCGAACGCTCGGCCCTCGCTATGAAAGCCATGGCGAAAAGCGGCAAAAAAGTACTCTTCGTCGCTACTAAAAAACAAGCGCGCGAAATCGTGCAAAAAGCCGCCGAAAGCGTCGGCATGCCGTTCGTCACCGATCGCTGGCTGGGCGGTATGATGACCAACTTTATGACGATCCGAAAGTCGGTCAAGAAAATGAATAATATCGAGCGCATGCTCACGGATACGACGCTGACCAGCATCACCAAAAAGGAACGCCTCACGCTGTCGCGCGAACATGCCAAACTGCAAAAACAACTCGGCGGTATCGCAAACCTCAACCGCCTGCCCTCCGCCGTGTTTATCGTGGATATCCACCACGAACACCTCGCACTCGCCGAATCGCGCAAACTGAACATCAAAACGTTCGGTATGGTGGATACGAACTCCGACCCCACGCTGGTGGACTACGTGATCCCAAGCAACGACGATGCTTCTAAATCTATCGCCTATGTCGTGCAGTACCTCACCGCCGCCATCCGCGAAGGACTCGAGGAGCGCAAAGCCATCAAAGGCAACGAGAAGGACGACGCGGAAGCGTAAACTTAACAAAATCATAACCCGCCGAAACGCGCGGGCGCTCTCGGCTTGCCCGATTTTTGACCGCGCAGCCGGCACGCCCACTCTTTTTGATCACTTTTATAGCCTATAAATATGAGCGAAATTAAAATCTCCGCAACCGATATCAATAAACTCCGTCAAATGACCGGCGCCGGTATGATGGATTGCAAAAAAGCCCTCGAGGAAGCCGGAGGCGATTACGATGCCGCCGTGGATACCCTCCGCAAAAAAGGGATCGCCAAAGCCGCTAAACGCGAAGACCGCGAGGCGCGCGAAGGCGTGGTGATCGCGCGCTCAACCGCCGATCAAAAAAACGGGATCATCGTGGCGCTGAACTGCGAAACGGACTTCGTAGCCCGCAATGAGGGCTTCATCGGCCTTACGCAAAAATTCGCCGATATCGCCCTGGCGCAAATGCCGGCTTCGCTGGAAGATCTTCTGGCTCTTCCCTTCGAAGGGAATGTAACCATCGGCGAAAAAGTAGGCGAGCAAAACGGTATCGTGGGTGAAAAAATCGAACTCAGCCGCTACGAGAAAATCAGCGGCGATCTGGTCGTTACCTACAACCACTCCAACAACAAGCGCTCGGTGATCGTAGCCCTCAATCAGGCAGGTGACGCCGTAGCCGAAGCCGGTCGCGACGTTGCCATGCAAATCGCCGCAATGAGCCCGGTCTCCGTCAGCAAAGACGATGTAGATCCGAAAATTATCGAGAAAGAAATCGAAATCGGCAAAGAACTCGCGCGCAATGAAGGCAAAGCAGAGGATATGCTCGAAAAAATTTCGATGGGCCGTCTCAATAAGTTCTTCCAGGAAAATACGCTGCTGAGCCAGAAGTTTGTCAAAAATAACGACCAAACGGTGCAGCAATACCTGCAGAGCATTAGTAAAGACCTCACCGTCACGGGCTTTAAGCACGTGGCGCTGTAAATCGCAGCCAATGCTTGCCTGCTAATCAGCCGGATATCTCTCACCAGAGGTATCCGGCTTTTTTTACGCCCGCGCCCGACAATTGAAATTTGCGCGCGCGCGGTACAAAAGAATTCCGATATTTGCCCAAACCCGCCCATCCATAACATTTCCCGCATGCACAAACTGAAGTATAAACGCATCCTCCTGAAACTCTCCGGAGAAAGCCTCATGGGCAAACAAGGCTTTGGTATCGAAGCCCAAATGCTGCAACACTACGCCCGCCAAATCAAAGAACTGAACCTGATGGGCGTGGAAATCGTCATCGTCATCGGCGGCGGCAATATCTTCCGCGGGATCCAGGCCGAAAGCTCCGGCATCGAAAATGTCACCGGCGATTATATGGGCATGCTCGCAACGGTCATCAACGGAATGGCCCTCCAAAGCGCCCTCGAAAATATGGGCGTCTATACCCGCCTCATGACCGCCCTCAAAATGGAAAGTATCGCCGAACCATACATCCGCCGCCGCGCAATCCGACACCTCGAAAAAGGCCGCGTCGTGATCTGCGCCGCCGGTACCGGAAATCCGTTCTTTACCACCGACAGCGCCGCCGCCCTCCGCGCCAGCGAAATTAGCGCCGACGTAATCCTCAAAGGCACCCGCGTGGACGGTATCTACACCGCCGATCCGGAAAAAGACCCCACCGCCATCCGGTTCGATTCGCTCAGCTTCTCCAAAGTGATCAGCCTCGGACTAAAAGTAATGGACATGACGGCCTTTACCCTCTGCGAAGAAAATGATATGCCCATCATTGTATTCGATATCAATAATCCCGATAACTTGCGCAGGATTGTGCTGGGCGAAGAGGTGGGGACCTTGGTGGGACGGTGAGGGGATTTCGGATTGGGGATTTCGGATTTCGGATTGGGGATTTAAAAACTGGGTTATGATTTCGATTGTTTCATATAACGTAAACGGGGTGCGCTCGGCCATTTCGAAGAGCCTGCTGGAATGGCTGGGGCAGGAGCAGTTCGACATCGTGTGCCTGCAGGAAACCAAGGCGCAACAAGAGGACGTGGGCAGCATGCACTTCGAAGCGCTCGGCTATAAACAATACTGGTGCGCGGCTGAAAAAAAAGGCTATAGCGGCGTGGCCACGCTGTGCAAACGAGAACCCGACCAGGTGGTGTATGGCTGCGGCATCGAAAAATACGACCGGGAGGGCCGGATTCTGCGCACCGACTTCGGCGACTGGTCGCTGCTCAACTGCTACTTCCCGTCCGGCACCACCGGAGAAGAAAGACAGGCTTTTAAAATGGAATTCCTCGACGATTTCTATCGCTGGATCGAGGAACTAAAAAAAGAACGCCCCCGCCTTATTGTCGTCGGCGATTACAACATCGCGCACACGGAAATAGATATCCACGACCCGAAAGGCAATAAAAAATCCAGCGGCTTCCTGCCGGAAGAACGCAACTGGCTGACCAAGTGGTTCAACAGCGGATTTACGGACGCCTTCCGGCGCCAATACCCCGAACTCGTGGAATACAGCTGGTGGTCGTTCCGCGCCGGCTCCCGTGGCAAAAACAAGGGTTGGCGCATTGACTACCAGTCTGTAACAGACAACCTTGCAGATAAACTGGTGGACGCCCGGCATCTGAACCAGGTTGTGCACTCGGATCACTGCCCCGTGTGGATGAAAATTGATTTGTAGTCCTGCCGATGCCCCATGCTCCAGCTCACAGATTCCTTTTCGGTCTTTCTGCAAAAGCGGTTCCTGTTCCGCCCGGTGGCGCTGCCGCAAACGCACCGCTTCGTTTTTGATGCGACCTTCGAGGAGCACTGGATCGAAACGCCCGACGGCGCGCAGCTGAATGCGCTGTTCTTCCCAAGCCAACAGCCCAACTCCCGGGGGGTCGTGCTCTATTTCCACGGCAATCGCGGCAATCTGCAGCGCTGGGGCCAACTCCACCAGGATTTTACCAGCCGGGGATTTGATTTTTTTATCCCCGATTACCGCGGCTACGGTAAAAGCTCGGGCGAACCCAACGAACGGGCGTATTTCGAAGACGCGCGCCTGCTCTATGATCGCCTGCACCGGGAATATCCGGCAGACCGCATCGTGCTCTACGGCCGATCGCTGGGAACCGGCATGGCCAGCTACCTCGCCGCGCACGTCCGCGCCCGCACGCTAGTACTGGAAACACCTTTCGACAACATCCCGGGACTGCTCGCCAGCTACGTCGGCAGCCGGGACATTCCGCTGAAACCGGCTTTTTTCTTCCCCAACGATCGCCATATCCGACAATCACCCCTGCAGATATTGATCTTCCACGGAACCCGCGACCGCGTGGTGCCCTACGCCTCTGCCCGAAATCTTCAACAATACCTCAAACCAGACGACCGGTTCGTAACCGTCAAAGACGGCAGTCATAACAACCTGCGGGAATTCGATCTGTATCAATCGGAATTGTCGCGCTGGCTGGAGCGTAAACTGTAGGCTTTTCTGTCGAAATCAAAAACAGGCGTATATTGTGCTGGTTTTTGCCTTCGACAAAAAGATACAGACAGGGCCTAACAAAATATGCTCTACGGGGTCTGAATAAATGCATGGTTGCTTATGAATAAAATATCCGTATTCCTAAAAAAGTACCGAAACGAAATCATCGTCGGCGTACTTGCATTCGTCTTTTTCCTGAGTAAAGACGTGATCAAGTCTATCCTCCAGGCTTTTTGAACGTACTTAGGGCCGTATTAGTAGGCTGCGCCACGTTATATTCAGTTAATATAAATGCGTTTCCACGGGCTGGAAACGACGAATCAGGCTGGCGGGGGTACGTATTTTCGTGTCCGGAAATACAACCCGCCCATGAATTACCGCGCCACCCCCTACCTGCGCCTGCTGCTGCCTTTTGCCGGCGGCATTGTGGTCGGCTGTACCGCCGACCTGATTTTTTCGGGCCTGCTCCCGACTTTGTGCCTGCTCGGCGCAGCCGTCTTCTCTTTGGCGCGGCGGCGGTATGCCTATCGCGCGCGGTGGCTGTTCGGCCTCACGGTTTTTAGTTTTCTGTTTCTGGCGGGATACGGCAGGGCGGTATGGCACAACGAACTGCGCCAGCCGAATCACATCGGGACGCTGGCGATGCCGGCCGAGGGGCTGTTGGCGGTCGGACTGGTCTGCGAAGCGCCCGCCCGCGGAAAACGGCTCAAAGCGCCTCTTCAACTGGAAGCCGTGGCGGACAGCGCGGGCCGGTGGCGCCCCGCGCGCGGCCGCGTGCTGCTGTTCGTTGCCGAAGACAGCCTGCCCGCGGGGCTCCGCTACGGCGATCGCCTGCTGCTGCGCGCGCGCATACAACCCACCGAAGGGCCGCGCAATCCGCAGGCGTTTGACTATCGGCAATACCTTCATTTTCAAAATATGCACTTTCAGTCTTTTGTAAAGACAGAAAGCATTCGCGTCCTGGCGCGCGACCAGGGAAGCCTGTGGTGGACGGCAGCCTACGGCTGCCGGGATCGGCTGCTGCAACTGCTGCAGCGGTATTTTCATACCGTGGACGCCTACGCGGTCGCGTCGGCTTTGCTGGTGGGTTACAAGGACGAGTTGTCGGAGGAATTGCGCGCAGCCTACGCGGAGACCGGCTCGATGCACGCGCTGGCCGTTTCGGGCACGCACGTCGGATTTTTGTACAGTGGGTTGTTTTTTTTGTTGGGCCGGCTACCCATTCGGGGCCGGGCCGGCTATTTGGTCAAAGCGATCCTCGTCCTGCTGGCGATTTGGGGGTTCACGCTGCTGACGGGCGCTACCGCTTCGGTCATGCGGGCCTCGGTCATGTTTTCCTTTTACCTGGTTGGCAAGGCGATCCGGCGCGACGCCTCGGTGTGGAACATCCTCGCGGCTTCCGCCTTTGCGCTGCTGCTGTGGAATCCGTATTTTTTATTCGACGCCGGCTTCCAATTGTCCTACGCTGCGGTTGGCGGGATGGTCTTTTTTTATCCCCTGCTGTACAAGCGATCGCCGGTATTGCCGGGCTGGCTGGATGAGGGCTGGAAAGTATTGCTGGTAGGCGTGGCGGCGCAGATTGGCACGTTGCCGCTGAGCCTGTATTATTTTCACCAGTTTCCCTGTTATTTTTGGTTAGCCGGGTGGGTGGTGGTCTTGGGCGGCGCCCTATTTCTTTGGGGCGGCGCGGTTTTGGTACTGCTCGACGCACTGGCGCCTGGCTTGGCAGTCTGGCTTGGCGAAGCGCTCTACTGGTTGGTTTGGGGCATGAACTACCTGATTCTGCGCATCCAGGAACTGCCCGGCAGCGTATTATCTGGCATCTGGTTGCCGGGCTGGGCGGCGGCGCTGCTGTATGCGAGCCTGTTGTTTTTCATGGCGGCGGTGGAGTACGGTCGTGCCCGCTGGCGGCTGTGGATGCTCGGCGCCCTGGCGGCGATGTGGGTGGGGCTGGCGTTTCGCACCATCCAGCAAACAGAGCAGCGTCGGCTGATTGTGTACAGCACGCGGGGCGGTCGTTTGATAGACTGCGTGCAGGCATTTGATCTGACGAGTTTACAGGACTCGTTGCCGCCGGAACAAATCCGCTTCGCCGCGCAAGCCAACCGTTGGGCCCTGGGCCTGAGCGACAGTCCGCCCGTATTCCTGAAAAAAGAACTGCACGCCGGCGCCTATTGCCGGCTTCGGATGCCGTTTATTGCCGCCGGCAGCTGCATCCTGGTGGTGATTGACCACGCCCGCCGCCTTCCGCCAGCGGATGCCGGGGCGTTTCCGGTGGACGTGCTGCTGCTGTCCGGCAATCCGAATGTGCGCCTAGCCGATTGCCTGCAGGCCTTCCCCTGCAAGCGCGTAGTGGCCGATCAGACCAACAGCCGCAAGCGCGCCGCCCGCTGGCGCGCGGAGGCCCGGGCGCTGGGCGTCCCTTTCCACGATATCCGCGCAGATGGCGCCTTGATCCTTTCGACCAATCCCCCCTTGCAGCGATGAAATTTTTCCAATTTTCCCGTTCTGAGCGCCACGGCGCCTTGCTTTTGGCATTCATTTGCCTGTGCGCTGCCGCGCTGCCGGTTGTTTTGCGGCAGATGTACAAACCGGCGCCGCCGGATTTTCGGGCATTTGACGAGTTGGTGGATGCGTACCGGCTGGCGATGGCGGCGCCCGCGCGCGCCGATTTGTTTGAATTTGATCCCAACCGCGTCGCCGAGGCCGATCTCCTTCGGCTGGGACTTTCGCGGCAGGCGGCGGCGTCCCTGATCAAATACCGCGCCCGCGGCGGCCGGTTTGCGCGGCCGGCGGATTTGTGCAAGATACATGGCATCTCTTCGGAAGATTGCGCGCGCCTGCAGCCGTACGCGCGCATCGCGGGCGCGCGGCAGGCCGTGAATATCAAACCCCGGCAAGCGCGGGCGGCAGCGCGCTTTCAGTTCGACCCCAACACAGCCGATGCAGCAGATCTGGAACGCCTCGGCGTGCCCGCCTGGGTCTGCCGCAATATCCTGCGATACCGGGAAAAAGGCGGACGTTTTCGCAGCACCGCCGATTTGGCAAAAATTTACGGCCTGTCCGAGGAGCTGATGGCCGACCTGGCGCCGCTCGTGCAAATTGCCGGCCCGCCCACGCCGCCGCCCCGCGCCGCCGTGGCTGCGGCGGAAAAAAAATCCTTCGTCCGGACGATTCCGATTGTGGATATCAACCGCGACAGCGCCGAGCGCTGGGATCAACTTC
>JBEIDF010000009.1:0-42521 GCA_040383605.1 Lewinellaceae bacterium | reverse complement strand
GTCTGGCCCAAAAAGTCCCATTTTCCGCCATACTTTGCGATTTTTTTTGACCATAGCGCTGCTATGGCCTGCAAAAAATCGCTTCGTCTGGCGAAAAATGGATCCTTTTTTGGCTCAGACGCGACCTGCTAACCAGTTACGTGAAAAAATAACCTGCGCTTAGCGTCGGCAGCGCATTTGCCAAAAATATATGTCTTTTTTTAATTTTAAAAATATCGCCGCTGCCATCCTGAGCGTTTCCTTGGCAGTGACAGCCTGTAACATACCCGCTAAATCGCCGCGCAAAGACGGCGCAATGCCCAAACTGCCACTCCTCTGGTCGGACGAGTTCAATTATACCGGCCTGCCCGATTCCACTAAATGGTCGTACGATTTGGGTGACGGATGCCCCGCGATTTGTGGCTGGGGCAATAACGAATTGCAGTACTACACCGAAAAACGACCCGAAAATGCCCGCGTGGAAAAAGGCCGCCTGCTGATCGAGGCGCACCGGGAAAAAACAGGTACCCGGGATTACAGCTCGGCCCGGCTCGTCAGCCGAAATAAGGGCGACTGGCGCTACGGCCGCATCGAAGTGCGCGCCAAACTACCCACCGGGCTGGGAACCTGGCCGGCAATCTGGATGCTTCCAACCGAGTGGAAATACGGCGGCTGGCCGGCAAGCGGTGAAATTGATATCATGGAACATGTCGGCTACCTGCCTGATTCGGTCTTCGGCAGCGTGCATACCAAAGCCTTTAATCATATTATGGGCACGCAAAGTACGCAGGGGATCTACTTGAAAAATTGCGAGAAGGCTTTCCACGTGTACGCGGTCAATTGGACGCCCGATCATGTGGAGTTCCTCGTGGACGGCCGACCTTATCACCGATTCACAAATCAAAAAACCGGCCCGGATGCCTGGCCATTCGATCAAAATTTTCACCTGATCCTAAATCTCGCCGTCGGCGGCAATTGGGGCGGCAAAATGGGTGTCCGAGAGGATATTTGGCCGCAGCAGATGGAAGTGGACTGGGTTAGGGTGTATGGATTGGGGAATTAGGATTGGGGATTGGGGAGATGTCAGGCCGTTGCGTAGCGAGGAGAAAAAATAATTGAAAAATAATTTAATATGAAAATAGATCAACTTCAAATTCCGACGGCTGCGGTTATTATAATCGCCGGATTGTTGCTTTATTCATGCAACAAAGAGGGTGGGGACGAACCGGCGCCCGCCTTGCCGGCCCTCTCCATCGCCGATGTAAGCATGCCGGAAGGAAATCAAGACGGCAAACTGGTTTTTACCGTCACGCTCAGCAAAGCATCCGGAGCAAACGTCGTAGTAAACTACGCCACCCTGAACGGGACGGCTATTGCCGGCCAAGATTACGTTGCTAAAACTGATGGCAATCTGTTGTTTAAACCCAACGAAACGCAAAAAACAATTGAAATTGATCTCCTCGCCGATGAGGTCAAGGAAAACGACAACTTCTTCGAGGTGCTGCTGCTCAATCCGGTGAATGCGACGCTGGAAAAACCCCGCGCCAAAGGCACAATTTTGAACGACGACCAAGACAATGCGCTCGTAATCCCCACCACCGGCTATACTTCTCCCTTGACTTATCCCGGCCGCAATCTGGTCTGGGCGGACGAGTTTAGTGGTACGGCGCTCAATACCAGCGATTGGACCTTTGAAATCGGTACCGGACAAAGCGGCTGGGGCAACAACGAACTCCAATACTACCGCGCCGAAAATACTACGTTGGTAAACGGCAACCTGGTGATTGAAGCGCGGCAGGAGGGTTTTGGCAGCGCTGCATACACCTCTTCCCGACTGATTACCCGTGGAAAAAAAGAATTCAAATTCGGCCGAATAGATATCCGCGCTGCATTGCCCAAAGGGCAGGGCCTTTGGCCGGCGCTTTGGATGCTGGGCAGCAATTTTCAACAAATCGGCTGGCCGGCCTGCGGCGAGATTGACATCATGGAACTGGTCGGGCATGTCCCAAACCGCGTGCACGGCACGGTGCATTTCGGCCCTTCGGTTAATCAGCGCCAGGAGCGCTCCGCCTCCAGGGCTTTATCCGGAAACGCTACTTTTTCGGATGAATTTCACGTATTTTCACTCGAATGGGAGCAGGATCGCATCCGCTGGTTCCTGGACGGCGAGCAGTTCCATGAAATCACGCCGGCTGATATGGGCGGCGCCGCCTATCCGTTCAACCAGCCCTTCTTTTTCATTTTTAATGTGGCCGTCGGCGGCAACTGGCCCGGTAGCCCCGATAATACCACGATGTTTCCGCAACGGATGATTGTGGATTATGTGCGGGTGTTTCAGTAAAATGAGTGGATCTGACCTACGGTTGCGCACGGTGCGTGTGCGCGCCTCATAAAAAACGAATACGCCTACCAACTTTTCCAAGTTTAGTAAGCGTATTCGTACAATAACGACCAGACAGGCCTCCTACCGTTGGAACAACAACTCCCGGTATTTCACCAGCGGCCAGTACTGGTCGTCCACCAGCCCTTCCAGGGTATCCACGGCATGGCGGAGGATTTCCATTTGCGGCTTCACTTCGTGGCAGAAAATGTGGGCTTCTTCGCGAATGCCTTCTGCGTGATGCGCTTTGTCCAGGCGTTGCTGGATCGTTTCCAGACCGGATTTAATCGTCTGAATATTATCCGCGATCAGGCGCATTTTTTCCTTTTGATAGGTCGCAGCTGACTCCATATCCACCGCGCGCAGTGCGGCGATATTGCCCGCCAGTTCCGTTTGGTAGCGCAGGACTGCCGGCATCACCATCGAATGAAGCATGTCAATCAACGTCTTGGCTTCGATATCGAGCTTGGTGCAGTAAATATGAAACTGCACGTTGTGCAGGGCCTCCAGTTCGGATTCGCGCATGACGCCGGACTTGCTGAAAAAGTCCTGCGCAAGTTTAGTGCCCAGCACATCCAGGGCTTCCGGCGTGGTGGCGTGGTTGCTGAGGCCGCGGTGCGCCGCTTCCGCTTTCCATTCATCGGAGTAATTGTTGCCTTCGAAGATGATGGGTTTTGCCTTGCGGATATAGTTTTTAAGCACCATGAGGATGGCTTCCTCTTGCTCTACGCCCTTTTTGAGCAGTTTGTCCACGTCGCTCTTGAATTCGATGAGTTGCAGGCCCATCATCGTATTCATCACCGTCATAGGGCCGGCGCAGTTTTGGGAAGAGCCTACGGCGCGGATTTCGAATTTATTACCGGTGAATGCGAACGGCGAGGTGCGGTTCCGGTCGGTATTGTCCATTTCCAGGTTTGGCAACTTGGAGATCAGGTCAATAGCCCGTTTGACGGCTGCATCGTCCGTTTTTTTGCCGTTGGCGATTTGATTGAGCAGGCGGGCCATGGCCTCCCCGATAAATACGGAGATGATAGCTGGCGGCGCTTCATTGGCCCCGAGGCGGTGGTCGTTGCCGGCATGCGCGATGCTTGCGCGCAGGATATCGGCGTATTTGTACACCGACATGATCGTGTTGACAAAAAACGTCAGAAAGCGCAGATTGCGCTGCGGGTTATCGCCGGGCGAGAGCAGATTCACGCCCGTGTTTGTGGCCATACTCCAGTTGTTGTGCTTGCCGGAGCCGTTGATGCCGGCGAAAGGCTTTTCGTGGAAGAGCACGCGCAGTTTGTGCCGGCGCGCCACACGCTCCATCACGTCCATCAGCAGTTGGTTGTGATCAATAGCCACGTTGATTTCTTCAAAAATCGGCGCGACCTCATATTGGCTGGGCGCGACCTCATTGTGGCGGGTACGCACCGGGATGCCGAGTTTGTGCGCCTCCGTTTCCAGGTCGCGCATATACGCATACACGCGCTCCGGAATCGAGCCGAAATAGTGATCTTCCAATTGCTGGTGTTTCGTGGCCGTTCTGCCAACCAGCGTTCTGCCGGTCATGACCAAATCCGGGCGGGCATAGAACAGCGCTTCATCCACCAAAAAGTACTCCTGTTCCCAGCCCAGGGTAGCCGTCACCTTCGTGACCTTCTCGTCGAACAGCTGGCAAACCGGCGCTGCCGCCTTGTCCAGAAAAGTTTGCGAGCGCAACAGGGGCAGCTTATAGTCTTGCGCCGCGCCGCCGAACGTCACGAAGATCGTCGGCACGCACAGGGTTTTTCCCGCCCCGATGGCCATGATAAAGGCCGGGCTGGTCGGATCCCATACGGTATAACCGCGGGCTTCGAAGGTACTGCGCATACCGCCGGAGGGGAAAGACGACCCGTCGGGCTCCTGTTGCACCAGGGCGCTGCCGCTGAACTCCTCGATCACGCGGCCATCGTGCGTCATGGTGAAAAACGAATCGTGTTTCTCCGCTGTTTTGCCCGTCAGCGGCTGAAACCAGTGCGCGAAGTGTGTACAACCATGCGACATCGCCCAAGCCCGCATCCCTTCTGCCACCACATCTGCAACGTCCCGGCTCAGCTTCTGACCGCTTACCATGGCGGCTTTCACCGCCAGATAGGCCGGTTCCGGCAGGTGTTTTTTCATGGCGTCTTCGCCGAAAACGTTGGCGCCAAAGTACGAGGCGATGCTTTCGCTGCGGCCATCGGGCGCGTCAACCGGGCTATCCGACCGGTTTTCGATGATTTGTAATGCTTGGAAGCGAGAAAGGGACATGCGCAGAAGTTTATATTTGTGAAAAAAAAGAAATCGTTTCAGCGAAAAAAGGCAAAATGGATGTTTTAAAACAGGTTTTTTGCGCTAATTGTTTGCCTGATCATAAAAAAATAGGCCTTTAAAATATAATATAGGGCAAAATTAAACATGATTTCAGCGAAAAATAGATTTTTTCACAAAAAATAGACGAAAAATAATTTTCTACCCCTGCGCGGTAGCCATAAAAAAAGCCCCCCCGCAACTTGAGCGGAGAGGCCATCCCAAAAACCAATTGTTATCTTCAGGTTTTAGCCGACTACCGTCCGGCTAAAACATAATCTGTTTCATTACTCGGGCAAAACGACTTTTTGTTTCCGGTCGAACGCGAGCGCGACGGTAATTTCGTGCGATCCGCCGGTGTACTGCTGAAAATTGCCGAAGTTGAGTTCGTAAGAATAGCAGGCTTGAATCTGATTAAATTTGGAACCGATAAGGAAAGCCGAAGAGCCGTTTGCGGAGCCGGGGCGGTAGATCAAGCCCGTGATGAGTTTTTCGTCGAGGAACCGGCCCTGGAGGTTGATATCCACCTGATAGGGCACATTGCGGAGATTTCGCAGGGCAATCGAGGGGACAATTTTGAAGCCTTGGCTGGGGACGTCCACGATATAGCCCAATTGGAAAAAATAGTGTTCGAACAGCCTGCCGCTGGGGCCTTCATCTGCAAGCGGCACCTGATCCAGTCGGGCGCGCACCGTATTGGGCAGGGCGAGGCTGATGAAAAAGCGGTCGTCGTACAGCGCGTGAATACCCAGCGAGGCATCGAAGAGTTGTTGCCCGTCGGCCAGGTCTTCCAGAATCGGGTCGCCGGGATTGATGATCGGATTGTCCAGCAGATCGCTTTCAATACTGCGGCGGAGAAACTCGGTGGTGAGGCCGATACCCACGCGCATTTTTTGCAACTGGAAGCGGAACGCGTAGTTCGCCTGCAGGCGGAACAAGCGTTGTGAACCGATGGTTTCGGAGAACATTCCGCCGCCGAGGGCCAGCCGTTCGCCTACCGGGCCAGTGTACAAAAAGGTGTAAGACTGTGGTGCGCCCGGAAATCCGGCCCAGCTGCTGCGCACATTACCGAGGAACTGATGCTGGTTGTCGAAACCAGTGTGTCCGGCATTGACCAATACGGGAAATAATTGATACTGGGAGTAAATCGCCTGCTCTTGCGCGAAGGCGGACAAGGCGAAAAATGTAAACAGGAGGGTATAAATTGTTTTTTTCATCGCTGAAATCGAGCTTGGGAATAAAAAAGATTATAAGAGTATGTCTAAATTTATATTCTCTGCTAATATGAAATGGATTTTTTAGCCAGACAAGGCGCTTTTGCAGGCGTAATGGGACTAATTACGGCGAAAAAAAGGAACGAAGGTTGGCTGAAAAAGACTTTCATATTAGCGAGAAATATAATTTTAGACATGCTCTCTAAAGAAAAATGATTAACGCAGCAGGTTGATATGGCCTCGTTGTTCTTGGTCGCCTTGTGCATCCGTGTACCGGAGGATATAGAAGTACACGCCTTCCGGAAGCGGCTGATCAAATGCGTTCGTACCGTACCAGGCATTGTCGCTGTTGTCGTAGTTGGTCGTTTGGAATACCAGTTGACCCCAGCGGTTGTAAATTTCGATCGAGTTCGAAACCGATTCGATACAGGTGATAAACAGGAAGTCATTTTTACCGTCTTGCAAGCCGGGCGTCAGTACCTCGCGCACGCGGAGGCAGCCATCGTCCGGATACGGCACGGTATCGTTGCCGGTTACCACGCAGCCGTTGCCGTCGGTGACGACGAATTGCACCTGGTCGCCGGAGCAGAGTGAACCGGCAAGGTCTTCATCGCCTGTGCGGCCGTTGGTGCCGGTCCAGGCGAACTGGGCCACGCCTGCTCCGCCTTGTACGGTAGCAAGTATTTCGCCGTCGCAGCTTGCGAATCCGGTAGGCGCCTGGACGCTGAACGTGAGCGTCAACTCGTCGGGTTCTGTGATGTCCAGGCTTGCGGTGGTTACGATGCCGTTTGCATCGGTGATGGTGGCCACGTATTGGCCTGCGCACAAGTTACCCGCCTGCGAAAATCCGCTTGTCGAGTTCAGGACGTCCGTTTGTCCGCTGGGCCAGCGCACCGTATAAGGCGCCACGCCGCCGGCGGCTTGCACCCGGCCGGAGCCGTCGCAGGTCTCGAAGCAGCTGACGCTAAATCCGTTGAAATTGCTGACGCCCTGGGCAGTCGCAGCCACGGCAGTCGGGGTGGTAAGCGCATCGTTCCAGACCGACGAGCATCCCAGTGCATCGGTGACGGTCACCGAGTACGGGCCGGCGCACAGCGTGTTGGTGCTGGGCCCGGTGGCGCCATTACTCCATTGGATAACGACGTTTCCGTTGTTTCCGTTGAACGCCACAGATGCCGCGCCGTCGCAGATGCCGAATCCGCTGACTTGGAATCCGTTGAAGTTCGACAATTCATTCACATTGGTGATCGCCAGGCTGGAGCCTTGCGGCACGGTATATTCGCAGGTAAATTTGCTGTTACTTTCGTCCGTCACCGTCACGGTATAGGTGCCGGCGAAGAGTCCGCTGAGTTTCTGCGTCGTTGCGTTGAAACCATTGGGGCCGCTCCAGGCGTAGGTATATACCGGGCCATCGCCGCCGCTGAAGGAAAAGTCGATAGCGCCATTGGGAATGTTTCCGCAATCCACGCTGTCCACGGTAGCGCTGCAGGCGGGCGGTGGGCATTCCAGCGGGAAACTTTCTACACTGGTACAGCCGCTGTTGAGGTTGGTGATCGTTACGGTGTAGATGCCCTGTCCGATATTGACCAGCGCGCTGCTGGCGGCGCCGTTGTTCCAGAGATATCCCATCGGCGTGTTAGCCGGCACTGGCGAGAGCAGAATCAAGCCGTTGTTGGCGAGGCAATCCGTCTGTTGTACCGTGGAGGTGATATTGGCTGCCGGCAGGTTCAGGATAGTCTGAGCCGGCAGCACCAGGCTGTTGCCGGCGGCGTCCGACACCGTAATATTGTACACCCCGGGCATCAGGTTGCAAATTTCAGCCGTATCCGTCATGATATTCGTGAGCGTACCGCCATTCCAATTCAGCACAAAAGGCGGGGGGGCGATGGGCGAAATAGCAACTTTGATACAGCCGTCATTGGCGCAGGCGGATTTTACCGACACCACGTTGGTGGCGCCGTTGAGCGGGTTATCCTGGCCGACCGTCAGGGTGCGGGTGGTCTGACAGTTATTCGCGTCCGTGATGGTCACGGTGAATTGTCCGGCGGCGAGCATGCTGATATCCTCCGTGGTCATACCGTTACTCCAGTTATACTGGTAGGGCGGTGTTCCGCCGGATACACCCAGGTTGATGGCGCCATTGGCGGTTTGGCCGTTTTGGTTGGTGACTGCCTCCGATACAGTGATGGCCGACGGGGCATTGATGGTGATGGGCGCCAGTGTGGCGGAGCAGTTTTTGCTGTCGGAGACAACCGGCGTGTAAACGCCTGCCGCCAATCCGGTAATAGTAGCGCCGGTCAGGGCGCCGCTATTCCAATTCACAGTGTAAGGCGTGCCATTGCCGCCGCTGGGCGTCACAGTGATTGCGCCGGTAGTGGCGCCGTTGCACAGGACGTGCGTGACACTCGGGGTGCCGTACTGGATCGGCTGGGCGGGCTGGGTGATATTCACTGCCGAGAGCGTGATTTCACAGCCGCCGGCGTCGGTGACTTTCGGGATATAGCTCCCGGGCGCGAGGCCGGTGGGCATAAAGCCGCTGACCGTGCCGGGCGTCCAGGTGATCATTGGGCTGCCCCAGCCGCCGGAGACGGTGACGTTGATGATGCCGTCGCTGCCGCCGTGGCAGGTGACGTTTGCTTTTTGGGCATTCACGTTCATATTCGCGGTCGGGCCGTTGATTACCGCCGGGTTGGTCATCGCGGCGGTGCAGCCCCGCGTATCTGTCACGGTCACATTAAACGATCCTGCGGGCAGGTTGGTCGGATTTTGCGATGTGGACACCTGCTGGCCTCCGGTATTTCGCCAGACATAGCTGGTGTAGGGCGAAGTGCCGCCACTGATGGTGATGGTTGCCGAGCCGTTTGCGTCGCCCCAGCATTTAACGTTTTGCGTGCCGTTGGGCGCCAGGGCGACCGTCAGGGCCGTAGGTTGCGTGACGGCCTGTGGGCCGAGCGTTTTGGTTTGTCCGTCGGCGGATGTAACCGTCACGGAGTAGTTGCCGGCAGCGAGGTTGGCGATATTCGTCGCGGTGGAAGTGTATCCATTCGGGCCAGACCAGCTGACCGTGTAGGGCGTTGTGCCGCCTCCAATGTTGAGGTTGATAGCGCCCGTGGTTTGTCCGAAACAATTCACATTCGTCACGGTACCAAACGAGAGCGTCAGCGGCGGCGGCGGCGCGTTTGTGATAAATATCGAGCCGTTATTCAGATTGGGGGTAACCGGCCCCTGCGGTTCCTGTGTTATTTCTACCGGAAAACCGGTGATGCTGGTGATATTGATGGGAATTGTGCTGTTCACCGGACCCAGCGCTTTGAAGCAGATCGAGAAAATCGAGGCCCCATCGTTCAGGTCGAGGCCCAGCGCATTCGGGTCGTTCCAGGTGAAGCGAATCTGGCCGGGCGTTGTCGTATTAAAATTCGCGCCGACGGATAATCCGAGCGGGTTTGAGCCAAACTGCAGACTTTGGAACTCGACCTTGGTTTGGTCGTAGGTGACGACAAATTGCGCGGAGAGAATATCTTTGAATTTTGACACCTTAATGTCCACGCAAGTATTGCCGCCTATTTGCACCGTGTCTTTATCCACCGTGAAAGTCGGCGAATTGGGATCCGGCCCAAGTTGTTTGATGAACACTGTGTCATTAATCGGCGTCTGGGCATTCCACGCGTTGGCGCCGCTGGCCTTAATCGCTTCTGCGCCTCCGCTTCCCGGCGGGAATCCGTTGCCGCTGATGGTCAGCAGCGATTGCGTGCCGGCAGCGCCGAGCGCTTTGAAGCACACCCGGTAGATGGTGTCGCCATCGGGGCGCGAGACGCCTACAGCGTTTTGGTCGTACCAGCTGAGTAGCAACGTGCCGTTTGAGGTGTTTCCGCCGAAATTGGAGGCGTTCAGAAACGGCAGCTTATAATTGGCCGTGCTGTCGAACCGGATCACATTTTTATCCCACTGCATGGCGTATTGCATCGAGACGAGGGTATCGAAATCGTTTACCGTGATGGGGATACAGAAGTTGCTATTCGGCGCGACATCGCGGCCGTTAGCGATGATTTTAAAGCCCTGCAGCGGTCCAGCCCCGCCGGCGCCGCCGGTGACCGTGCTGCCGCCGCTCTGGTAATTTAATGTCACCGGATTGCCGCTGCCGTTCACCAGTTCGATGACCGGTGCGGTATTGCCGCTGATATTCACCGGTGCGGTTCCGTTGGCGAGTACCTTGAAGCGCAGGCGCATCAGGGTCGTGTTGGCCGAGAGGGTGATGCCATTTGGATTGGCGCCCAAATCCACAAACCACGACACCGCGACCTTACCCGGCGTCACATTGTAGTTGGCGGCGGAAAATCCGGGCAGGCCGAACATATCCGCCGATACAAATTGAAGCACCGAACTTTGAAAGGTGATCGGAAATTGTAAGGAAATGATGTTGGTGAAGTTGGAGACTTTCAGCTCCAAATCCACATTGCTCCCGACAGGTGCGCTGGGCGCGCTCGGGGTGAAGGAAGTCGTTACCTGACCCATTACTTGAAATGAAAGCAGGAACAGACCCAGGACGAGTAGGTACGTAGATGTAATCGGTTTCATCTTTAACAACCTTGGACTAAACGGGATGATGAACAATTGGATGAATTACGAGCATGCCTGAAATTTAGCCGCCGGGACGCGCGCAGCAAATTTTTATTCAATCCACAGCCTTTCGTTTTTTAAAAATGCAAAATTTTATTAAAAAAATAAAATTTGCAGCCAACGATCGGCGCTAAAATTTAGACAGACTCTTAGAATACGAGCAGGGGGATTATCTTCACCGAGGAAGCGCTTCGCAGGGTGAGGAAATATACGCCCGGTTGCTCGATAAGAGGATTTGCAATTTCCATGCCATGTTTTCCAGACGGGAGCGTAATGTTTTTTTGGAAAATAATTTTTCCGGCAGAATCGCTTAAAAAATACGATAAATCGGCGGTTTCTGCGAGGTCTATCCAAAGTTTGGATGCAGCAGAAATTGGATTTGGCCAAACGGCGGCCGACGACCAGGCGGCGGGTTCCGGTTCGCTGCTGCTAATCGGAAAGCCAACGGTTACCAGTCCGTTGAACAGACGCGCTGTTTGCAAATTGTAAAATTGTCCGCCGGCAACGGCCACCTCAAAGAAAGTTTGCGGCGGGCGCTCGGTAAATTCAACCGTCGAACTGCTCGGAACCGCTCCGATCACCTTCAGCCGCAAATTGAAAATCGCCGAACTGTCCGCCCGCGTCACGCCGTTGCCGTTGTGCCACCAGACAAATCGGACAATACCGCTGTCCAGCGCTTCCGTCAGCCCAAATTTGTCGCTGTTCATATCCGGCAATCCATACCCGTTGATCTCCTGAAACTGCAGCACCGCCGGATCCCATTTCAGGACGAATTGCGTGGAAAGAACGCTGTCGAAATCCAGTACCCGCACCGGAAAATTCAGCACGACACCCGGATTCATGTTGGAGTAGGAAGGGACGTAGAATCCCGTTTGCGCACCGGCAAAATAGCCTTGCACAGCCGCCAGTAGGATAATGGGCAGCTTTCTTAGTTGAAAACGCATGGGACGATCGGATTTGGATTAGATGAAAATATTCAATCGAAGTGCAAAATAACGAATAATTTTTCAAAAAATCCGCATGCGAGGGAGTTCCCGCAGAATTCGCAGAATCCACAGAATGCAAACGCAAAGCCCTGAAGGGCTTTGGACGGGCCGCTCTAAAGAGACGGGCTACCCCCAATCCGAAATCCGAAATCCCCAATCCTACTTTCCCACATGTTTTTCCGCCGCCTGCAACACCTCTTTATCCGGATTGCCGTTTCGATGGACGAACGCGACGATGCTGCAGTGTTTAGCATCCCATTTCTCGGGAAGATTCAGCGAAAATTTCTTCGTGATCAGCGCGCGGGCCGTCAGCGGTTCGGAGATCGGGTCGCCGTCGGGGCGCGTGACGATATCGCGCAGGACATGTCGGTGGACGTAATTTTCCACCGTCACCAAGCCGTCTTTTTGCACATCAACGATGCTGTCTTGGGTAATCATGACTGTGAGGCGGTGTTCGCCGAGAAGATCTACGTCTGGCGTGATATTGACGTCAATATCCAGTTGCCGCGACTGTTCGTCGTAGTCCTCGCTGATAAATACGCCTACCTGGGGCGGAATTTGCAGTTGCTGTGCAATCTGGCCCGACCACTGCGAAATGGCGATCATGAAGGGACTTTCTTCGTTGGGCAGCTGGCGGCGATTAACGGCGGCGGCAGGGATGCCCAGGGGCACGCCGACGAAATTGGTCAGGTCAATCGCATCCTGGAGGCGAAAATCGTCTTTTGTCGGTTTGGGATCGTTTTGCGAATACGGTTTCACCAGCGTGCCGAACAGATCGGCGTGCATCGTGACCACAATCAGGTTGTCTTTGTATTGCCCTTGCAGGGAGGCCAACAGGCGCGCGCCGTCGGGACAGTTCTGGCAGCGTACGCCGGAGAGTTCTTCCACCAGCACCTTGCGATCGCCAACATTGAGTTCGGGAATGAAAATCGGGTCTTCCTTGCAGGAGGAAAACAGGAGGAGGAGGGGGAGGGTGAGATAGTGTAAACGCATAGATAATTGCGGATTGCGGATTTCAGATTGCGGATTGCGGATTTTTTTTGATTTCGGGTTAATTTCTGTTATTTTGCAAAAACAACCCCCAATCGCTCAAAATCCGCAATCCGCAATCTGAAATCCGAAATGGTTAAAATGCTGAATTCAGTCTGAGTTGCACGCCGTGAAACGTCGGTTCATACCGGCAGATACCGCCGGCGCAGTTGATTCCCTCCACCTGTTTGACATAAGCGAGCGAGAAGCGGTGCGCCTTATGAGTATAAACGGCTCCGACGGAAGGGTAGTGCAACCCGTCGAATTTTGTTTTATCGGATGGGTAATTTTCCGGGTTATCGTGCGGAATTTTATACATATCGGAGACATAGAAAAGCCAGTGGGGCGCCAGGCCAATTTCAGCGACGGCGTTGATCCAGGAGCCGAACTCGTCGTCCGTCAGCAAGTACTGGGCTTCGAAGCGGAGCGAGCGTTTGGGCGTAAACTTATACAGGAATTCGGCGTAAGGCGTCAGGGCGTCCACGTAATTTTCCTTGCCACCGCCGAGCAATTTGATCGGATCGTTGGCGTCGGCGGGTTCGTCCTTGCCTTGATACACCGGCATATTATAGTGTAGGAGTTGGACGCCGCCGAGCAGTTGCCATTTTCGGCTGCCTTTATAGGTGAATTCCGGTGCGATTTCGCGGTAGAGTTCCGTGCCGTCGAGCAGTTGGATATCGGAGAAATTGAGGCCCAGGCTGAGTTTTTTGTTCAGGCGATACCGCAGGTCAAGCTGAATGGCCTGTTCGCCGAGTTCCTGCGTGGCGGGGGCGAAGCGCGCTGTGAGGCGGTAGGTGTTTTGGCGGGCCATCGGCGGCAGGAAATTGAGCGGCCCCTGAATGCCGATGCGGAACGGCGTAGCGCGGAAGGAAAAGTCTTTGGTGCGTTTATATTCGACGGTAATGCCCAGCCCTTTGTCGTTGGCATAGGCCAGGCTGGTATAAACGGTATATCCCGGACGATTGACAAGGATGCCCCGGCCGCCGTCTGCCCGCCGCTGGAACGGATCGTTCATTACGTCGTTCGTTTTGTAGGCCCCCTCGAAAAACCAGGAAAAATTGCCCGCCGTCATCGTGTTGTAAATCGTGGCGGCGTAGGTATTGTATTGCGCCCCGATGCTGTCGGCGGGCGCGAAGGTTGCGATGGAGTTCACAATTTGGCTGATGGTCTCGTCGTCAGACGTGCGCGCCACAACGCCGATGCCGGGCGCGAAGGACAGATTGCGGGTGGAATCCCGTTTGATAAACCCTTCCAGGGCGCCGCCGCGGACCACTGCGCCGTAGGCGTCGAACTGCTGTTTAATACGTCCGGTGAACGCCTTGACCCGCCAGTTGTCATTGATATTATACCCCGCTTTCACGCCGTACAGCGCGTTGTCAATCATCAGCGCGCGCTCCTCATAAGCGCGAAAGATGATACCCGATCCGATCTGATCGTACAGATAGCCGCCGGACAGATCGAATTTGTCAATTGTTTTGCGGACGTACCAGCGGCCGATGCCCTCATCGGTGTACGATTCCAGCGGATTGAGCAGGTTGGAGTTGTTGAACAGATCGAACCGGAGCCCCATATCAAAACCCCAGTTGGAGTAATTCAGGTTGAGCCAGCTCTCCGCCCCGAATTTTTGGTAGTCGTACTGTGGCGTGTTGGCAGCCCCGATCTTTTCGTCTTTGATAAAAAAGTTGCCATTGGATTGCAGGTTGCCAGTGATTCGCGCCTGGTTTTGGGCAAACAGCCCCGGTGCGCCGCATACGGCAAAAAGGCAACCCGCGAGGAAAATTCGTTTTATCGAAAAAGACGACATCGTAAAATACAATAAAGTGGGCACAGTCAAAATGATCGGCGCGCGCAGAAAGTGAAAACCCCGCGGCGGGCAAATGTAGTCCAGTGTTGGATATTTTTTATATTTTTTTTAAAACCGATATACTAATTCTGAAAAATCTTTATTTTTGCCGGGTGTTCTTTAATCCTGTGTTCTAATATAATCTCGTGTCCTTTCGCGCGTCGCCACGCCCTCCTTCGGTAAGCGACATCCGCAGGCTCGAACTATTCCCAACGCAGATTCATTTGTATTGCGCGCTCCACCCGGAGCGGGATACTTTTTTTTCGATGATCAGTCGCGCAGTGCGCGTCTATTCATATTAATCTTTTTTTACGTATAAAGTCTCGCCTATGAAGTCTTTTTCACTCATCTCGTTGGATTTAATCTCCGCGCGCCAGGCTGCGCATTTTTCAACCGTAAAATTTCCGGAAGTTTCCGTGATTATTGTAGACATTACGGGCGTTTAGTCGTAGATTTGCTCGTCGCGCCGTGCTGCTTGCCAGCCGTCGTCTTGTAATCCTTCGTACCCGAATTGGTGTTCCGCCTTCAAGTTGCCCTCCGGCAGCCTGGTCACCAATTCGGGTACATTTTTTTGACCTTGTAATGTCTGCCTGGTCGGCGAACCAGTTGCCTTTATGCGTTGTTACAATTGTTAAAAATATACGGGCAGGCATTCGCCGGTCGTGGTTTGCGGTCCGTTTTTGCGCCATCATGGAGGACATTCGCGAGCTGATAGACATCATCAACCCGAAGAAGGTAGAAGCGTTGCGGCGCTCCACCGGCGCTGTTGTATTAAAAGACAAACAGGCCAAGCAGCTCTATGACCTGATTGCAAGTCGGCGCGCGCGCGCGGAGGAGGAGGCTACGCAGCTCCTGTTTGGCACGGCGCGCGGCGCGGCGCGGCGATTTCAGCGCGTGAAGCGGGTGCTGCGCGAGCATTTGTTGCGCCTGCTGCTCATGGTGGATCTCACCCAGCCGCATTACCACCAGCGCCAAAAGGCTTATTTTCAATGTTACCGAAACTGGGGAGCGCTGAAATTGCTCTCCGGCAAGAGCGCGCACCAAAGCGTGCTGGAACTCGCCGTCCCGACCCTCAAACTGGCACGCAAATATGAATTCACGGACGTCGCCCTCGACGTCGTCCGCCACCTGCGGCTCTACTACGGGTCGCTCGAGGGAAACCTGAAAAAGTTTGACCAGTACGGCCGCATGGCCCGGGAACTGGAGGAGGTGTTGTATTACGAAAACCTGTCGGAGGAATTCTACACCTATTTAGTTATACGCTTCGTGAAGGATAAGTCGGCAAAAACGGACGTCCACCGGCAAGCCGCCGACTATTTCCGGCAACTGGAATCGGCCATGGCCCGCCACACGACGTACCGGCTCCATTTTTGCGGCCGCCTGATCGAGGCGATGGTGCATACCAGCATCAACGATTACCGTGCGGCGCTGGAAGTGTGCGACCGCGCGATCCGCTTCTTCGAAGCCAAAAAATATATCGCGACCATCCCCCTGCAGGTGTTTTTGTATCAGGAAATGGTGTGCTTTGTCCAGCTGCGCGATTTTGAAAACGGCGAAGCGGCGGCCCGGCGCGGACTGCAGTTGCTGGATGTCGGCTCTTTTAACTGGTTTAAATACCAGGAACTCTTGCTCACGCTCTCGCTGCACGCGCGCCGCTACCAGCGCGCCTACGAAATATTCCGCCTCACCGTCACGCACCGGCGCTTTCAGTCGCTGCCGTCCGTGATCCAGCAAACCTGGAAAATCCTGGAGGCTTATCTGTACTACCTGATCGAATCCGGCAAAATCGAACAGGTGAAGGGAGATAAAATTTTCAGCCGCTTCCGTATGGCCCGTTTCGTCAACGAAGTGCCGATTTTCTCAAAGGACAAGCGCGGAATGAATATCCCCATCCTGATTCTGCAAATTCTCTACCTCCTGCTCCATCGGCGCTTTGCCGAAACGATTGATCGCATGGAGGCCATCGAACGGTACTCGTCCAGATACCTCAAAGTAAATGAACACTACCGGAGCAGCTGCTTTATCAAAATGCTCCTGCAGGCGCCGCATGCCGACTTCCACCCGGAAGCCGTGCGCCGACATGCCGAAAAATACCGGAAAATGCTCGAAAAGATGTCGCTCGACTTCGCCGGTCAGTCGCACGACATCGAAATCATCCCCTACGAAGACCTCTGGGAAATGACGCTGGAAGCCTTGGGCCGCCCGGAGCCCCGGCCGGTCATCGAGTCGCTCGCAGGCGATTAAACCGTATTCATGCACGGTCTGCCGCGTATCTTTTGGGTAAATTTTACACCGCGCCGCGTTCTCACGTGTTCAGTTTTCGGTGTTTTTCAAAAAATTTCATTTTTCTAATAATTTGTTTATTAGATTTTTATGAAATTTTTAGCCTAAATAGCCCCCTTTTTGACGGTATGTTTTTATCCGTTTTTTGCCTCTAATTTATCATGCGGCTGCACGCATCTTTGTACCCGTCATTCAGATCGCTTTATCGCACTCTTGTTAAAAATTATTTTAATATTAAAATAATTTATTTCTCTTTTTATGTTATTAGAGAATGTTTTATAAATTATTTTAAAATAAATTTTTATTTTTTTTAACATAAAAAAGATACTTATTATACTTTTGAGGCATCTGACGCGCTTATTAATCTTGTACTGCGTTTAATCCTGCGTACGGCCAATCGGCTTGCTCCGGTTCGTTGCTTCACCAGTTAGGCGCAGTTTTTGCATTATTTTCATACGCACGCGCTCGCTCCCTGTTCCAACTAAAACAGCAACAGTAAATGCTTCACCGGTAGGGCAGCGGCGCAAAATACGCCGTACAATACCGTCCGAAAAACACACTTCAACGGCTCCAAGAATTCCAACCGCTCGGGCTCCGCTGCGGCGCGCACAGACGCGTCGGGCAAACAATACCCGGATGATTTGATGTAGTATGTATATAGGCATAAACGACGCCTGCCAATGAATGACCTGATCGAATTGGTAAAATTAATTCACGGCACCAAGCTCAAGACAAACGGCTTGCTAAATGTCATCCTGGAACCGGGTTCCAAGATGGAGCAGCTGTATGACGCCATCGCCAATCAGGCCATCGGAAGCGATGAGGAGGCCAAAGGCCTGCTCTATGGAAAAAGCGAGGAAGCTTCCGGGTACTCTAACCTGAAGTATAAACTGAAAGAGCGGCTGCTGGATTCCGTTTTCCTGCTGGACTACAAGGAGTCGAACTATACCGTCCGGCAAAAAGCTTTTCTCGATTGCTACAAGCGCTGGGCCGCTGCCATGATCCTGCTGATCCGGAATGAAAAACTGAACGGCATTGATCAGCTGGAAAAACTGCTCCGGCATACCGTCAAATTCGAGTTTACCGAACTCACCCTCGATATCCTCCGCGTACTCCGACTGCAATACAGTACGGTGGACGGCGATTTCAAGCGCTACGAAAACGCCCGAGAGGAATATCGGAAATACGAAAAAATCTGGATGATGGAAAGTAAGGCCGAAGACTACTATTCGGACCTGATGATCCAGTACACCAACAGCAAATCCGCCCACGAGGATACCACCCGGAAAGCAAAGGAATACTACGCCGAACTGGAGCCGTTTATGCAGACCTGCGGTTCATTCAAGCTGCACCTGTTCGGCCGAATGATCCACGTCCTGATCTACAACGGTGTGTACGACTACGCCGCCGTAGCCCGGATATGCGAAGACGCCATCGAATTTTTCGATCAAAAAGAATATTACAGCGGTCTGCCGCTCCAGGTGTTTTACTACAACCTGATTGTGTGCAGCCTCCAATTGCGGGAATTCGAGAAAGGACAAAAATACGTGGATAAAACCCTCGGCATGTTCGAGGAGGGATCATTCAACTGGTTTAAACTCCAGGAGCTGTTCTTTATGCTCGCCATGCACACGGGCCACTACGAGGAGGCCTATCGGGTGTACGACCGCTCGGTCAACCACCCGAAATTCCCCGTCAACATCCCGGCAATCTCGGAAATGTGGGCAATTTACCGCGCCTACCTGCACTACCTGATCAAAATTGATAAAATTCGCCTGGGCGCCAACCAAGAGGGAAAATTCCGGATGGGCCGGTTCCAAAACGAAATCCCAACGTTCTCAAAAGACAAGCGCGGTATGAATATGGCGATCCTGGTGATCCAAATCCTGTACGCGCTCTCCGAAAAGAATTACGGCGACGTTGCGGAGCGTATCGAAGGCATCCAGAAATACCTCGGACGATATCTCCGGGAAAAGGACACCTATCGAAGCAATACCTTTATTAAAATGCTCCTGTGCCTGCCGGAAACGCAATACCACCGAGAGGCCGTTATCCGCAAAACCGGTAAATTGCTCAAACAACTGGAGTCGGTACCCCTCGAAGTGGCCAACCAAACGCATGAGGTGGAAATCATCCCCTTCGAAACCCTCTGGGCACTCACCATCGGCTCTCTCGACCTGAAGATTATCCACAAAAAGTAATCGGGAGGCTCCCGCAGAATACGCGGAATTCGCGTTGCCGCTTGCGCGTTGCGCGGGGGAGGCTCCCGCAGAATACGCGGAATTCGCGTTGCCGCTTGCGCGGGGGGGGATCCCGCAGAATACGCGGAATTCGCGTTGCCGCTTGCGCGGGAGGCTCCCGCAGAATACGCGGAATTCGCGTTGCCGCTTGCGCGGGGGGCTCCCGCAGAATACGCGGAATTCGCGTTGCCGCTTGCGCGGGGAGGGCTCCCGCAGAATTCGCAGCGCGCGCAGAATCCGCAATCCGAATTCCCCAATCCGCAATCCGAATTCCCCAGTCTAAATTTCTCCACCGCCGTTCCTTCCGGGAGCGGCGGTTTTTTTTTGCCCGACCGGCAAAACGCCTCGGAAAACCGTCCTTTTCCGAGGGGAAATTTCAAAAAAAACAGGTGGAAAAATACCCCTTTCAGGTGATCGTATGCCAGTATCGCCCGGTTTGAGTTTTTTGTAAATTCCTGCAAATCAGTTTTTTGTGTTTTTTTGATTCCGTCTTCGGGTAAAATCCCGCTGGGGGACGGAGGGCGTTTTGCTGTCCTTAGACAGGGGTGTGGATGGGCTGACCTTTGACCCATAATTAATCGCTAACAGTAAAAACACACGGTCATGAAAGGTCAATTTAACAACAACGCCTCCTCGGTTAACGCAGCATTCCAAACAGTCGTAACCGACGCAATTACCGGTCTGGATTTGATTAACGCGTATCGCCCTACAGCGGCTTCCCTCGCGCAAAACCTTACCAACATTACCGGCCTGGATTTGATCGGCGCTTAAATATTATATTTATTTAAATTTTAATACAAAACTCGCCATGGTAAGGAGAATCAACACGCATAGTTTCGGTCTGACCAAAATTAAACAGCGCCTGGAGCCAGGTTATTTGCCCTCAGCCGACAAGTCCAACAAGAAGTTCTATCGGTGCGATGTGCTTTTCGGCGCGCCGAGCGCCAACTGCCAGGGCACCGGCATCTGCAAAATTGTAGCAGCCGCCAACCCCGACCAATCCGACGTGCAGGTGGAAACAGGATGCCGGCATACGCCGGCTCTATTCGCCCTGGACGCTTCTAACGGACACTTGGTCATGTTGCTCTTCCCGGAATTTCTCTGTACAAAAATACAACGCGAACACCTCCGGCACGGCGTGCTCGATATGCACGAGCCTTGCCCCATACCGGAAAATATGCGCGCCTTCTTCGGAATACAGCAGGAACAGTTACCTGCCGACCGATACTTTCTGGAACCGAAAATGGGGTATTTCCAGATCCATTTTTCCAACGGCGCCCCGGCCGAGCGGGCAGGCTAAGTTGTGCGCAGGCACAGCGTCCATGCCGGGCGCGGTAATCCGAACGATTGAACGCAATGGTTCCCGAGCCGTACCGATGCCCGGCATAGGCCGCCCAACCACCCGCTAAATGCCCAATGATACCGTGTGCCCCTGCATTGCATTATCCTGACTATCAGGCTAATCCAGGCAGATATTTCTCACAAACGCCCGAAGACGGGTTTCACAAATTTTTTCACCATGCTGAACCGCATGAACAGGAATGCTGATCGCATCCGTGCCGCTTCCCCAGACGACCCTCCGACCATTCCCTGGCAGGTCGTCCTGTTGCCGCCGCTGCTGCTTTTCTTTAGAAAGGCGGTTCAGATACTCGCAGGCGCCAACACCCCGCGGATGCAACAGCCCTTGCGGGCCGAAGCCCCGCCGCCATTCGCATGGCCGCCTGGATATACTACAGGCAGGATGCGCCGCACGACTGCCCGCACCCGGGACGTCCTTCGGATCGTCTTCGAACTGTATCAACGAATCCGGGCGCGCCCGGCGCCCATTCCGGGCAGGTATCCTGCTCTTCCGCCTCGTTTTTCACCCGCTACCGGCTACCCCCCTGTGAGTAGCAGGGCGCCCGACCGCCGCACGGTCAATATCCGCGGCGATACGATCGTCCGGTCGGTGCGGCGACGATACGGCCCGCAGGAACTCCCCACCTGCGCGTCTGTGTGCTGCCAATAGCCGATGCAAGTAATATGCTATTGTCAAACTTTTGAAATTATTTTTTTTATAATAAAATTTTTAAATCATGTTAGATGCAGCTAAAAACTTCGGAAATCGTATTTCCGGGTTGTTTTCCTTCGCTTTACCAGTGTATTTTCTGGTACTCTCTACCCTCTTTAACACCTATTTTGCCGGAAAACCCGACGCGCCGGACAACTCGCCCCCGGCGGCCCTGACGGTTACAGTAGGCACAAACAGTCCGCTTTGTTCGGGCGCGCCACTGCAACTCACCGCAACCGTAACCGGCGGCGCCGGCCCCTTCACCTACGTCTGGAGCGGCCCCCAATCGTTCACGGCCAATACATTCAACCCGATCCGACCGCATACGACGGTGAACTATTCCGGCACGTACAGCGTGACGGTGACGGAACCCTCCAGCGGTATGACGGGCGTGGGCACGGCCAGTGTGACGGTCAGTCAATCAGCCATCGCAAATGCCGGCCTGGATCAACAAAAATGTGAAAACGATCCGGTTATACTCAACGGAACGATCAGTGGCAGCGCTACCACCGCCTTCTGGGTGGCGAGCATTCCCGGCGGTACGTTCTCTCCCAATAGCAATACGCTCAATGCGCAATATACCCCGCCGGCAGGGTTTACCGGCAATGTGACCTTTACCCTGACCACCGATGATCCCCCAGGCCTCTGCGGCCCCGGCGTAGACCAAGTGGTGGTAGGCTGGTATGATATAGACGGATTGGTCTGCAACGAAACGCTGAATATTGCACTCGACGAAGATTGTGAAGTGACCATTTTCCCGAATATGGTTGTACAAGGCGCTAATGTGCCGAATGATTTATACGACGTCAAAATATTTACGAGCAACAATATCCCTATCGGAAATGTGGTCAACGGCAACTTCGTCGGCTCTACGCTGCGCGCGCTGGTTACGGACAACTGTGACGGAAATACCTGCTCTGCCAACCTGATTATTTATGACGAGATTAAACCGAAATTAAACTGCGAACCTGTATTTTTGTCCTGCTACATCACGAACTTCGATCCGACCTATCTGAAGAACACGCTGGGTATCAGCGAAGCGTTCCCGACGATTACCGACAACTGCGGCCAACTGGATATTGACTACACCGACGTATGGGTTACCCTGGGTTGCAACGGCTCTTTTAATGGCGTAAACGATATTAACGGATATGTCCGCCGCCGGTGGACGGCTGTAGACCCCTCGGGCAACTCCGATGTGTGCACGCAATTCTTGTACTTCAAAGAAATCAGCGTAAACGATGTGCAAATTCCAGACGATGTCACCCTGACCAACTGCCTGAACCCGGATACTTCGACCGCAAACACGGGTCGGCCCTGGGTCAACAACTTTGGCACACAGTTCCCAGTGTACCCCTCCAGCGGCTTCTGCGGCGTCACGGTGGGATACCAGGATCAGCGCCTGGCTGCCTGCGGCGGCAGCTACTCCATCGTGCGCGAATGGACGATCTATGACGCCTGCTCGCCAACCATCCAAGGCGTCAATCCGCGTAAAGAAACACAGGCCATCGTAATCACCGATATTGGATCGCCGGAATTCATTTGTCCGGAAGACATGACCGTAGATATGACGCAACTTGATTGCTGCGCGCCGGTAAACCTGCCGGACGTTATAATCACGGATGCCTGCTCCGCCATCAATGATGCCGTTACTACGGTAACCAACTCGAACGGCACTGTTCTCTACAATGACGCCGCAGCCTTGAAACCGGTCAATTCCGGTACGCCAAACGACACCCTCGCACAATTCGGCACAACGCCCTGCCTGCCCGGCGGCACGTACAATGTGAATTACACCGTAGAAGACCGCTGCACCCGGGTTTCATCCTGCGACTTCCTCGTAACGGTTGTGGACAATACCCTGCCAGTGGCAGCCTGCGACGAGTTTACTAACGTATCCCTGCCGGGCACCGGTATGAGCCTGGTCAATGCCATGACTTTCGACGACGGCTCCTGGGATAACTGCGGCTTTATCTCTTTCAAAGCCCGCAGAAGAGACGAAAACGCCTGCCAACTGACCGGTCGCTTCTATGACCAGGTGAAGTTCTGCTGCGAAGACGTAGGCGACACCATCTATGTAATCCTGCGTGTGTACGATGTGCCGGTACCGGCCGGTGAAGTGGCGACCACTTTCCTCGAAAATGGCTCGAACGACTGCGAAGTAGCGGTACTCGTTGAAGATAATATCAAACCGCAGTGCGTACCCCCGGCAAACGTGACGGTCAGCTGCGAAAATTTCGACCCGAGCCTGTGGACTTACGGTTTCGCCTCCGGCGTGGATAACTGCTGCGTGGACACCGTGACCGTCCTGACGAATTATGCAGACTTTGACTCGATCTGCAACCGCGGCACCATCAACCGCACGTTCCGCGCGGCAGACTGCGAAGGAAATACCAAATCCTGCAGCCAACGCATCGTGGTAACGTATGATCAGGAATACTTCATCAAGTTCCCGAACGATGTCGTAATAGACCAGTGTAACGGTTCCTCGAACTACGGCGAGCCGACCTTCTTCGGCGAAGACTGCGAACTACTGGGGGTGTCCTACACCGATGAGCACTTTACGGTTGTAACAGATGCCTGCATCAAAATTGAACGTACCTGGACAGTGATCAACTGGTGTACCTTCGATCCGAATAGCGGATTCACCTACGTGCCGAATCCGAATCCGAACACGATGCCCAACCACCCGTCCAACCTGGTCGGCCCAACGGTCTCCCCGCAAGGCACCATCGCGCCCTGGGCGCCCACGGTGGCCAAAATATCGCCCAACGATGCAACGCCGACCGACTTTAGTTCGTTCTACACGCCAACGACGAACAGCTACAAGTATAAGCAGATCATTAAAATTACCGATACCACCCCGCCGGTCTTTACCGACTGCCCGAATGAAACGCCTGATTACTGCGATCTGACGGACAACAACCCGGCGCTCTGGAACCAGTCCTACTGGACCGACCCGGTACACGGTACCACCGACTTGTGCGAAGGCCCTGCCCCGCTCAGTATCACCGCGACCGACCTGTGCTCGCAGGAAAATGTAAGCATCCGCTTCCTCCTGTTCCTCGACGTGGACAACAACGGCACGATGGAGACGGTGGTCAGCAGCACCAACCCGCCTGCACCAGGCACAGTGAACTTCAACAACGTGGCCACGACCAACTTCACGGGCGGTCTCTCCCGGGTGTTCGACGGCCGATCGGTATCTACAAATCAGAAATACCAGTTCGCGATCCAGTTTACTGCCGGCGGCGGATCCCGCACCGCAAACCTTCGCTGGAATACCCAGGCGCAACCTAATAACTTTGTAGTGCCAGAACTTCCGCTCGGTACGCACAAAATTAAGTGGATTATCGCCGACGGCTGCGGCAACGAAAATGTATGCGAATACAGCTTTGTGGTGCGCGATTGCGAACAACCCACGGTAACCTGCCTGAATGGCCTGAGTGTCAACCTCGGCCCCACCCTCAGCGTGATCATGAACGTGGCGGACTTCCTCGAAGATTCCTACGACAACTGCACGCCGGCTGATCAACTGAAATTCGCGATCCGCCGCTCGGGCACCGGCACCGGCTTCCCGGTTGACGTAAACGGCAACCCGATCACGATCGCCGAATTCGGTTGCGGTCAGGTAGGTACGCAGGCAGTGGAAATCTGGTCGCGAGACGCCGCCGGCAACGCGGACTTCTGTGAATCCTTCCTCATCGTGCAAGACCCCTCCGGCCTTTGCTCCCCGGGCAGCACCCTGTCCGTCGCCGGCTCCCTGCTCACGGAAGATGTGGATGGTCTCGAAGATGGATATGTCGAAATCCAGGGTTTCCACCCCGCCGGCCCGACGTTCAACTACTTCCAGATGACCGACGACCTGGGCGCCTTCAAGTTCTCGAATGCTATCCCGATCTTCGGCAACTACACGATCACGCCTACTAAAGACGACAACCCGCTCAACGGCGTAACGACCTACGACCTCGTACTGATCAGCCAGCACATCCTGGGCCTGCAACCGCTCGGTTCGCCCTACAAAATGATCGCAGCCGACGCCAACAAAAGCGGTAGTATCACCACCGCCGATATCGTGGAACTGCGCAAACTGATCCTGGGTGTCGTGGACGAACTGCCGAATAATACCTCCTGGCGCTTTGTGGACAAAAACTTTGCGTTCCCGGATATGAACAATCCTTTTGTGACGAATTTCCCGGAAAATAAAACCGTAGCGGATATTCAAAGCAATAAAATGGACGAGAACTTCGTAGCCGTGAAAGTCGGCGACGTGAACAGCACCTCCACGCCCAACTCGCTGATCAGCATTGACGAGCGCAGCAACGGCACCTGGAACCTCGACGTCCTGACCGAAACAACCACAAACGTGGAGGCCGGCGACGAATTCACGGTGCGCTTCCGCTCCGAACAGCCGATCCTCGGATATCAATTGACCTTCCTCTTCCCCGAACTGGAAGTGGAGGACTTGCAGCCGGTGCGCGGCGTAACAGACGAAAACTTCGCCGTATTCAATCTGGAAAATGCAATCACCAGCTCTTGGTTTGGCACAGAACCGGTAGAATTTGACATCACCTTCAAGGCAAAATCCGCCGGCGATCTGACGAAAATGATCACGGTCTCCAATCGGATCACTAAATCCGAGGCGTACAACCGCGAAGGCGAAAAACTGAATATCATGCTTCGTTACCAGCAAAAAGACGGCGCCGTTACCGTGGGCGTTGGGTTTGAACTCTACCAGAACATCCCCAACCCGTTCATCAACAAGACGGTGATCGGCTTCAACCTGCCGGAAGCATCTGAAGCAAGATTGACAGTGTATGACGAAATGAGCAGGGTAATCCACACGGAATCGGGTCACTTCGGCAAAGGGTACAATACCATTGCAATTGACTCTTCGAAGTTGGACAGCGCCGGCATGCTGTACTACAAAGTAGAAACGGCAACCGACAGCGCAGTTCGTACCATGATCCGCGTGCGGTAACCTATCAATAAGAACTTTAGCTGCATAAAAAGGCTGGTGCGTAAAGACGCGCCGGCCTTTTTTGCGTTTAACGAACGTATGGGATTTCGGATTGGGGATTGGGGATTGGGGATTGCGGATTGGGGATTTGGAGGGGATTGTCTATATTTGCCCCGTAAAAAGATCCTTGTCTATGTCTGCCAAGCAAAGAAGAAAAAGCATTCCGGCACAGCCTGCCGCAGCCAAGCCCAAAACTGTTTCGGCCAACCCTAGGCCTAAACGCGAAGGCCCTGCGCGCACGAACACATTCGCGCCCGGTTTTTGGCATCAGCACTGGTTGCCTTCCCTGCTTTTAATAACGCTGTCTTTTGGTTTGTACTGGTTGTCAATGAGCTTCCGGTATGTGCTCGACGACCAGATGGTGATTTGGCAGAACCAATACGTCCTGAAAGGCTTCGGCGGTTTGCGCGATATTTTCGCCTTCGACAGCTTTATGGGTTATTTCAAGGAGCAGAAATTTCTCCTGGAGGGCGGCCGCTATCGCCCACTGTCGCTGGCCACCTTTGCGATCGAACATGAGCTCTTTGGCCCGGAAAAACCCGGAATCAGCCACGCTATCAATATCCTGCTCTACGGTTTTACCGGTGTGCTGTTGTACCGCATTTTGCTGGGACTTTTCCCAATTGCCGAGGGCGGACGCTGGTACTTCAGCGCGGCTTTTCTCGGCGCGCTGATTTTTGTCGCGCATCCCTTGCACTCGGAATGCGTCGCCAACATCAAAGGCCGGGACGAGTTGCTCGCCCTGCTGGGCAGCCTGGGCGCCCTCTATGCTACCCTCAAATATTTTGACACCCTAAAACAAGGCTGGCTCTGGGGCGCGGGGTTGATGCTCCTGCTGGGCCTGCTGGCCAAAGAAAACGCGGTGACTTTCCTGATCGTCATTCCCCTTACAGTCTGGTTTTTTGCCAAAGTGCCCGCCGGCCGGAGCGCTGCCGGCGCAATTCCGCTGCTGGCCGCGTTCCTGATCTTTTTTATCCTGCGCTACCAGGCCATGGGCTATGTGCTGAATCACGGAAAATCGGTGACTGACCTGATGAATAATCCCTTCCTCGATATGAATTTCGGGGAAAAGTACGCTACGATTTTCCTTACCCTCGGGTGGTATGTCAAATTGCTTTTTGCGCCGTATCCGCTCACGCACGACTATTACCCCTACCAGGTACCCAAAGTGAACTGGGCCGACTGGCGGGCGCTGCTCTCGCTGGCGTTTTACCTCGGTATGGGCGTGTGGAGTATCCTGAATCTGAAAAAACGCAAAATAGCCGCCTACGCCTTTGTATTTTGGGTCGCAACGCTCAGCATCGTGTCGAATTTGTTTATCTCCATCGGCACCTTCATGAACGAGCGCTTTATTTATATGCCCTCCGTGGCGTTTTGCCTGCTGGCCGGCTGGTTCCTCGCCCGCCAACTGCCCGCCTGGCTGAAGGAAGGCGCAGATCGCCCGTACATTCTCGGCGGCGCCCTGGCCCTGATTATTACGGGTGCTTTTGGCTGGATCACCGTCAAACGGGTACCCGACTGGAAAGATGCGCTCTCGCTGAATACCAGCGCCCTGCGCAACTCGCCCAATAGCGCGCGGTCACACACGTTCTACGCCATCGCCCTGTACGAAAATGTATTCCTGAAATCGAAAGATCAAGCCGAAAAAGTCCGGCTGCTGGATACCATGGAATACCACCTCAACGAGGCGATCAAGATTTATCCCAACTACGGCTCGGCCTGGGTAATGATACCCGCCATGGCCGGCGCGCGGTTTGATATGGATCGCCAAATGGATAAGCTCTTCAATACATTCGACGCCACGCTGGATAAGATCCCCAACAACGCGAATTTCCGCAGTTACCTGGATCAATACATGAAATACCTCGCTACTCGCGGCGGTAATCCGAACAAAATCGCCGCGTTCTGCTACCGAAACGGGTACGAGCGCTTTTACTTAAAAATGAAAGACTATCCTTCCGCAATCCAAATCCTCGAATACGCGCTGCTATTGCAAACGGAAGACGAACGGGTACTTAAAGCGCTCACAGAGGTCTACCAGGCAGCCGGAAATCAGGCAAAGGCGGCCGAAATGAAGGCCCGGGCAGACGCTGCATCCCGGACGGGTTATTCCAACTCACCGGACTATCAGTAACCGTACCATGAAAGTAACCGACCACTTCGCGAAAGCCGCGGGAAAAACACTCATCTCCTTCGAAGTGCTGCCGCCCCTCAAAGGCGGCTCGATGCAAAAAATATTCCATACGCTCGACCAGCTGATGGAGTTTGACCCGCCTTTTATAGACGTAACCTACCACCGGGAAGAGTTTATTTACAAAAAACAAAACTCCGGGTATTACGAAAAAACCGCCATCCGGAAACGCCCCGGAACCGTCGGCATCTGCGCCGCTATCATGCACCGCTATAAAGTGGATGCCGTGCCCCACCTGATCTGCGCCGGATTCACCCGGGAGGAAACGGAAAATGCGCTCATTGATCTCAACTTTCTCGGCATCAATAACGTGCTGGCCCTGCGCGGCGACGCCCGCCAGTTCGAAGATAAATTTCAACCCGAACCCGACGGCCATCAGTATGCCATTGATATCGTGCGGCAAATTATGAATATGAATGCCGGCCGCTACCTGGACAGCCATATCGTGGACGGCGAAAAAACGGATTTCTGTATAGGCGTCGCCGGATACCCGGAAAAACACTTCGAAGCGCCCAATCTCGAATCCGATCTGGCTTTTACTAAAATGAAAGTGGATGCCGGCGCCCACTATATCGTCACGCAAATGTTCTTCGATAACAGCAAATACTTCGAATTCGTCGCGCAGTGCCGAGCCGCCGGTATCACCGTCCCGATTGTACCCGGACTAAAACCGCTCACCAAACGGTACCAAATCAACGCAATTCCCCGAAAATTCTTTATCAACCTGCCGCAGGAACTCGTCTCGGAAGTGCAAAAAGCCAAAGATGACGCCGCCGTCCGCCAAATCGGCATCGAATGGTGCATCCAACAGTCCCGCGAACTCAAAGCCGCCGGCGTGCCCTGCCTGCACTATTACACAATGGGGGACGCAGCCACCACGCACCGCATTATTTCGCAGATATAACATTCGGAGCGCGCTTTAATGTCCGAAATACACAATTCGCCAACACCGGGCGCGTTTAATTTTTTTTATTGCTAAAATTAGCTGAACTTTCCGCTTTAAAACCACCATGCCGGGATTTCCCGTACGCTGTATGATGAAAAAAATATTACCGCTGTGCTTTTTACTGTGGAGCGCCGTCCTGGCCGCCCAAGACCCCGTCTATTCCCAGTTCTATGCCGCGCCGCTCCAACTCAATCCCGCCTTTGCCGGCGCCGCATCCGCGCCCCGTTTCGGCGGTATCTATCGCAATCAATGGCCGGGCCTGAACGCCTACCAAACCTACGGTTTTTTCTACGAACAGGACGTCACCCGGCTCAACAGCGGTTTCGGCCTTTTCCTCGAAGGCGATAACGCCGGAGACGGCATCCTGAAATCCAGCCGACTGGCCGGCACGTACGCCTATAACCTCCGACTGTCCCAAAAACTCCGCGTCCGGTTCGGCGTCGAAGCCGCCTGGCGTCAAACCGCCCTGGATTGGGACAAACTCGTGTTTCCCGACCAACTCAACCCCACCGCCGGCCCGATCAATACCAGCCTCGAACAACGCCCCGAGCAAACAACCCGCTCCGCGCTCGACCTCTCCTCGGGCCTCCTCCTGACCAGCGATCAGTTCTGGCTGGGATTCAGCCTCAAACACCTCAATACGCCCAACCAAAATTTCCTGATCGTCAATGACAACCTCTCCCGCGGACTGCCCCTCCTCTACGCACTCCAGGGCGGAATGGAATTAAATGTTAAAAAAAGCAATAAAGGCACGCCCGGCGCGTTTGTTTCACCAAACTTTCTTTTTATATCCCAGGGACCTTACCAACAAATTAACCTCGGCGCCTACGCAGGCGTCGGTGCTGTGTTCGGCGGCGCGTGGTTTCGCCATACTTTTGGAAACGCCGACGCCGCAATCCTCAGCCTGGGCTTCCGGCAAGGTATTTTTAAAATCGGCCTGAGCCACGACGTCACCCTGTCTGAACTCGCCGGCCGCTCCGGCGGCGCCTACGAACTCAGTATCGGGTTCCTGCTCGACCAAAGCGAAACAATAAAAAATAAAAAAAATCGGAGCCAAATCAATAATTGTCTCGGTATGTTTCAATAATTTTGCCGAAATACGTTAAAATTGGCTACACGCAGACTTTGAAATACATTATTTGCCTACATTTGCTGCTCATTTTTTAAAACCTGCTTTTTAATACGATGAAGAAATCACTGATTCACGGGTTTAATCTACTCTCTGTCGTTTTCCTGCTCGCCAGCTGCGGCGGCAATAAGGAACGCTCCTCCACCACCAACTGGGCTTATAACGACGCTAAATGGGGCGGTTTTGAAAAAACAGATTATCAAGGCCAACTCACAGGCCCCAACCTCGTGCCCGTCGAAGGCGGCACGTTCACAATGGGCCTCACCGACCAGGACGTGACGTACGAGTGGAATAACGTCGCGCGCCGTACCACGGTGTCCTCGTTCTACATGGACGAAACTGAAATCGCCAACATTGACTACCGCCTCTATCTCTGGTGGATCCAAAATACGTTCGGCGAAACGTACCCGGAAGTCTGGAGACGCGCACTGCCCGATACGCTCGTCTGGCGCGAAGAACTGGAGTACAACGAACCACTGGTAGAACTCTACCTCCGCCACCCCGCTTATGACGACTACCCGGTCGTAGGCGTCAGCTGGGTGCAGGCCACCGACTACTGCAAGTGGCGTACCGACCGCGTAAACGAAATGATCCTGATCGAAAAAGGAATCATCGAAAATACGCCGGATCAGAAAAATGAAAATAATTTCAACACCGAAGCGTACCTCGTCGGCCAATACACCCCCGCAGTACGCAAAAACCTCCCGGATGTCCGCAACGGCGGCGAACGCAATGTGCGCCTCGAAGACGGTATCCTCCTGCCGGAATACCGCCTCCCCACAGAGGCTGAATGGGAGTACGCCGCCCTGTCGCTGCTCGGCAACCAAGCCACGTCGAAAGACGAACTGATCACGGATCGCCGTATCTATGCCTGGGATGGCAATACCACGCGCTACCAAAAACGCAACAAGTATCAGGGCAAAATGCTCGCCAACTTCAAGCGCAGCGGCGGTGACTATGGCGGTATGGCAGGCGCGCTGAATGATAAAGCGTTTACACCCTCGCCGGTGCGCTCTAACTGGCCCAACGACTTCGGCCTCTACAACATGGCCGGTAACGTCAACGAATGGACGGCCGACCTGTACCGCCCGCTCACGTCCACCGACCTGCGCGATGTGGACAATCACGACCTGAACTCGTATCGCGGTAATATCTTTATGACCAAAAAACGCGATCCGGAAACGGGCGCGCCTGTCGAAAAAGACAGCCTCGGCCGCCTCATCTATGAATTGATGGACACCACGGCCACCGCGCTCCGCGATAACTACAAACGCCCGGAAGTGTATAACTACCTCGACGGCGATAAGGAATCGCTGGTGGAATACAAATACGGTATCAGCACGCTGGTGTCCGACGAAACCCGCGTCATTAAAGGCGGTTCCTGGGCCGATCGCGCATTCTGGCTCTCCCCAGGCGCCCGCCGCTTCTTGGATCAGGCGAAATCCAGCCGCGCCGTCGGCTTCCGCTGCGCCATGCACCGAACCGGCAGCCCGACGTTTAACGAAGATCCGGAAGGAAATAACTTTAAAACAAAACACAAAAGCCCGAAGCGCCGATATAAATAAGCGCTCAGGGAATAATGCACACAAAGAGGCTGCCTCTCTCTCTGAGGCAGCCTCTTTGCTATATATGGCAGGCCTGGGATTTTTTTTCAACGAACTACTTAACTGGCTCGCTGTCTGACCTAAAAGTCCCGGAATGACGCTCAACCCGTATCCGTTTTACTATGCTTCGCACGCAGGATTTATACGATCTATTCCGCCGGCATCCGATCGTCTGTACTGACTCCCGGCAAATTACTCCGGGCTGTATCTTCTTCGCCCTGAAAGGCGAACGCTTCAACGGCAATGCCTTCGCCGCAAAAGCCCTGGAACTCGGCGCCGTATATGCCATTATAGACGAACCCGCATTCCAGACAGACCCGCGCTGCCTGCTGACGCCTGATACGCTCCAGGCATTGCAGGAACTGGCCACGCTGCATCGCAGGCACTTCGATATCCCGCTCATCGCCATCGGCGGCTCCAATGGCAAAACAACCACCAAAGAACTCGTCGCCGCCGTCCTCTCCAGCCAATACCCCTGCCACTTCACAAAAGGCAATCTCAATAACCAAATCGGCCTGCCGCTGACCCTCCTCGCCATGCCCCCGGAAACCGAGGTGGCCGTAATCGAAATGGGCGCGAATAAACCCGGCGATATGACCGAACTCTGCCAAATCGCCGAACCCACCCACGGCCTGCTCACCAATATCGGCAAAGAACACCTCGAAGGCTTCGGCAGCCTGGAAGGCGTAAAAAAATCTGAAGGCGAACTCTACGATTACCTGCGCCAACATAAAGGCTGGGCCTTCGTCAATGGCTCGGAAAAATACCTGAAAACCATGTCGCGCCGACTGAAACGCCGACTCCTGTACCTGGAAACCAACCAACTCGAAGTCCAACCCGAACATATCCTCGTCCAACGGCTCCACCCAACGCCCTTCGTTCAAGCCGCCTTCCTCGACGAAAACGACCGCCGCATCACGGTGCAATCTCAACTGGTCGGCCGCCACAATTTCTTCAATATCATGACGACTATCGCGCTGGGCCTCTATTTTAAAGTGCCCGGCGAAAAAATAAAAGCCGCCATCGAAGCCTACAAACCGGCTAACAACCGCTCGCAAATTATCCGCCAGGATTCCAATACCTACCTGCTGGACGCCTACAACGCGAACCCCTCCAGCATGCAAGCCGCCCTGGAAACGCTGGCCGAATTGCCCGCTCAACATAAAGTCGCCATCCTCGGCGATATGCTCGAACTCGGCGACTCCAGCCCGGAAGAACACCAGGCCATCCTGTCCTTCTGCAAACGCCGAAAAATCGCCGACCAAATCGTGCTCGTCGGACCGGAATTCGCCCGCACCACCTGGCGCCAATCCGACGCACACCATTTCCCGGATACCGATGCAGCCCGCGCCTGGCTGCGCGCGCAACATTTTAAAGAAACGCTCTTCCTGATCAAAGGATCCCGCGGGATTCGACTGGAAGGACTGCTCGAATCGCCCGATGGGAATTCGTTCCAAAGTTAAAAATCGTTAAATCCTCATCCTTTCTTCAATTTTATCGTTGTAGGTAGGATTTTTTAGTGCAAATTTGAGCCTCCAAACGCCCGCTCCGGCAAAGGCCCAAACCCGCACCCATTCACCCGCTTTCTAAAGTTTCTGCTATGCAACGTGATAACTACGCCCTGCTCATCGAAAAGCTGGATGCTTTTATCCGCAAATACTATATCAACCAGCTGCTGCGCGGCGCGCTCTATACCGTGGGCGCCGTACTGGGGCTGTTCATCCTGCTGAATGTGCTGGAGTACTATTTTTACTTCGGCACCGGCGTGCGCACCGCCATGTTCTGGGGTTTCACCCTGCTGTCGGGCGCCGCACTGTACAAGTGGGTCGCCCTGCCGCTGTTACACTATTTCCGCCTGGGTAAGGTGATCAACCACGAGCAGGCCGCTCAAATTATCGGAAACCACTTCACCGACGTCAAAGACAAACTCCTCAATATCCTGCAACTCAAGCAGCAGGCAAACAACGCCATCTATACCGAACTCATAAACGCCTCGATCAACCAAAAAAGCGAGGAAATCAAACTGACGCCCTTCCAGGCAGCCATTGACCTGCGCGCCAACCGCAAGTATCTCCGCTATGCGCTGCCGCCCGTGATGCTGCTGCTCTTTCTCCTGCTCGGCGCCCCCAATATCCTCCGCGATGGCACAAATCGCCTCTGGAACAGCGCCACGAAATATGAAAAACCCGCCCCCTTCCGATTCCTGCTCTCAACCGATAGCCTCCGGGTGGTTCAATTCGGCGATTTCGACCTGAAGGTGGAGGTGGACGGCCAGGCGCTGCCCAGCGAAATGTTTATTGACCTCGGGAAGGTGCAGTACCGCCTCACCAAAGAAGCGCCCAACCAATTCGTCTATCGCTTTACCAATGTGCAAAATAATACGGAGTTTAAACTCTTCGCCGGCGGCGTGGAAAGCGAAGACTTTACCCTCGAAGTGCTCAAAAAACCCAGTATCCTCTCTTTTAACGTCAAACTCCGATTCCCCGAATACCTCGGCAGAGCCCCCGAAGATATGCAAAACGTGGGTGACCTGGTGGTGCCGCAAGGAACGGGCATTAACTGGACCTTCAACGCCCAACATACCGATTTTATCGGACTGCAATTCGGCGCCGAATCCGCCGGGAATGCCAAACGGCTCGATGACGACCAGTTCGCTTTCAACCGCCGCGCTATGCAGGACGAGATCTACAAGGTCTTCCTCAGCAATGGCAACCTGCGCAACGCCGACTCGGTCGCCTATACCATCAATATCATCCCCGACCTGGCGCCGCAAATCGAAGTGGAGGAATTTCAAGACTCCAGCAACTTGCGCACGCGCTTCTTCGCCGGCGCCGCAGGCGATGATTACGGCCTGCTGAAACTCACGTTTAACTACCAAATTAAAAAAGCTAAAGGCGGCCAAATGCCCCTCGTTACCGCTAAACTCAACAAACCCGAAGGCAAACAAATTCAGTACAATCATACCTGGGATCTGCGCAATATCGAACTGGAACCCGGCGACGAAATTTCCTACTACTTCGAAATCTTCGATAACGACGGCGTAAATGGCTCGAAAAGCGCCCGAACGAATATTATGCAGTGGCGCATGCCCACACTCGAGGAAGCGCGCGATCAACAAAACGAAAACAGCGAGCAAATTAAAAGCGAACTCGAAAAAGCGCTGCGCGAAAGCAAAAAAATTAAGGAGGATATGAAACGCCTCCGCGAAAAAGTCCTGCAACAAAAAGAACTCGACTGGCAGTCGCGCAAAGAACTCGAACGCCTGCTCGATCGCCAAAAAGAACTCCAGGAACAACTCGAACAGGCAAAAGAGGATTTCCAGGAAAATGCGCAACAACAACAGGAATTCCAACAACCCAATGAGGAACTTCAGGAAAAACAAGAACAACTCGAACAACTCTTCGAAGAAGCGCTCTCCGATGAAATGAAACAACTCATGGAGGATATCCAAAAACTCCTCCAGGAAATGAATAAAGACCAAGTGCTGGAACAAATGGAGAAAATGCAGATGTCGAACGAAGACCAAAATAAGGAACTCGACCGCCTGCAGGAACTCTACAAACAACTGGAGGTGGAAAATATGCTCGAACAGCAAATGGACCGCCTCAACGAACTGGCAAAAGAACAGGAACAACTCGCAAAAGAATCGGAACAAGGCAATAAAAGCGAGGAGGAACTCAGCAAAAAACAGGAGGAACTCAATAAAAAAATGGACGACGTCCAGAAAAAACAAGAGGAACTCCTCCAAAAAAATGAGGAACTGAAACGCAAACAGGATATCGAAGAAAATAAGGAGGAAATGCAGGATATCCAAAAGGATATGGAGGACTCGCAAGAACAACTCGACCAGGGACAGAAAAAAAGCGCAGCCAAAAAACAAAAATCGGCCTCCGATAAAATGAAAGACCTGGCCAATAAAATGAAACAGAAAAAACAGGCCGGACAAATGGAACAAATGGAGGAGGATATCGCCATGCTGCGCCAGTTGCTCGAAAATCTCGTCGGCCTGTCCTTCGCCCAGGAACAAAATATGGCCGATATCCAAAAAACCTCCACGACTACGCCAAAGTATGTCCAACTCACACAACAACAATTTAAAATAAAAGACGACTTCCGAATCGTGGAGGACAGCCTGCAAGCCCTGGCAAGCCGCAATTTCCAAATACAAGGCCTGATCAATGATAAGGTCTCCGAAATCAAAAGGTCTATCAAAACCGCACTGGAGGAACTGGAGGAGCGCCGCAGCGCCACCGCCAACCAACACCAGCAACAAAGTATGAAAAGCCTGAACGACCTGGCCCTGCTGCTCGCCGAAACAATGAAGCAAATGCAGGAACAAATGGCGAATAGTATGCCGGGCAGCCAGGCCTGCCAAAAACCAGGCCAGGGCAAAGGTCAAAAAAGCGGCAACGAACCCGGCGATAAAATATCCAAAGGCCAAGGCGAACTCGGCGACCAACTGGAACAACTCAAACAACGCCTGCAACAACAAAAAGACGGGAAAGGCCAACAAGGGATGAGCAAGGAATTCGCCCAAATGGCCGCTAAACAGGCCGCCCTGCGCAACGCCCTCCGCAAAATGCAAAAGGAAAAACAACAACAGGGGAAAGGCAGCAAACTGCTCGACGAAATTATGCAGGAAATGGATAAGACGGAAACGGAACTTGTCAATAAACGCCTGTCAAATGAAATGATCCGCCGCCAAAAGGATATCATGAACCGCCTGCTCGAATTCGAAAAAGCCGAACGCGAACAAGAACAGGACGAACAACGCCAAGCCCAAAGCGCACAACAACAACCCGCTAAACTGCCGCCCGCTATGGAGGAATATCTCAAAAAACGCCGCGCAGAGGTGGATTTGTACCGGACGGTGTCGCCCGCACTCAAACCGTATTACAAAAATCTGGTCGAGGAATATCTCAAAGGGGTGAAGTAATCAGAGGGATTTCCCGCAGAATACGCGGAGAGGGGGTTCCCGCAGAATACGCAGAATACGCGGAGAGGGGGTTCCCGCAGAATACGCAGAATACGCAGAATACGCGGGGTGTTGATTTTTGAGGCGTTGCTACAGAAACTTGGAGAAGCGGAAAAATGAGTTACAGTTTGTTCACTTTCCTGTGAATAGCATTATTAATATTTACATCGTTAAAATTGACTAATAATCCCAGTTTGAGGCCGCTTAATTTCAGGTAGGTGAGCACTTGTTTGTGGTGCACCTCCGTTAAGCGCTCAACAGATTTTATTTCGATCAAGACCTTATTTTCGACCAGGATGTCTATTCGAAAATTAATGTCCAGCGGTGTGTTTTTGTAAAGAACCGGTAATTGAACTTGAGATGCTGCCTGCAATTTTTGGGTAAATAATTCGCGTAAAAGTGCCGATTCGTAAACAGACTCAAGGAGGCCAGGTCCGAGATTTTTATACACCTCAAATATTGCGCCCCGAATTTGATAAGACAATTCATTTTCTGACATGGGTTATACGTATGTTTTGTGAAGAAATTTAGTTGATTTACAACCGCCGCTCCTCCACGAGTTCTGTGGCATTACAAATAAAACGAATTTTTTATTTTTTTTAAATTTTTTATCAGCCCCTAACCTCTCTCCGCGTATTCCGCGCGTTCTGCGGGAGCTCCCTCTCCGCGTATTCTGCGCGTTCTGCGGGAGCCCCCCTCTCCGCGTATTCCGCGCGTTCTGCGGGAGCTCCCTCTCCGCATATTCCGCGCGTTCTGCGGGAGCCCCCCTCTCCGCGTATTCTGCGCGTTCTGCGGGAGCCCCCCTCTCCGCGTATTCTGCGCGTTCTGCGGGAGCCCCCTCTCTGCGTATTCCGCGCGTTCTGCGGGAGCCACCACCCGCCTGTTCAACCCATGTGTACTGTTTCTTACCTCCCTACTCCCGCCGGCTTCCTGCTCACCCACAACCGCGACGAAGCCCCTGACCGCTCCGGCGCCGGTATCCACCGCCTCCAAACCAACCAGGACACCCTGATCTTTCCCCGCGATACCCGCGCCGGCGGAACCTGGATCGCCGCCGCCCGCAGCGGCAAAACCGCCTGCATCCTCAACGGCGCCGAAACCAAACACCTACACGAACCGCCCTACCGCCGCAGCCGCGGACTGCTGCTGCTCGATTTTTTCGAATCCCCCGATCCGGATTTTTTTTTCCAAAATTACCCGCTCGAAGGCATCGAACCCTTCACGTTCCTTTTTTTTCAAAAAAATACCGCGGCCGAATTCCGCTGGGACGGCCAACGCCGCCGCTTGCGCCAATTGCCGCCCAACCAACCCGCTTTCTGGTGCTCCGCCACGCTGTACGCGCCGGATATGCAGGCAAAACGCGCCGCCGTCTTCCAACAATGGCTGAACATGCGCACCGGCCCGCTAAGCCCCGCCGCTGCCCTGCAGTTGCACCGCGAGGGTAGGGTAGGCGATCCGGAAAATGATTTTGTGATGCAGCGCAGCCGGGTGCAAACGGTCAGCATTACCCAAATCGCGCGCCAGAACAACCGTTCGAATATGCAGTACCTCGAACTGCATTCCGGACAAATCGCCCGCCGCCGCCTCTCCGTACCCCGGTAATGCGCGGAATCCGGATTTTTTCCCTACTTTAGCGCCATGTCAAAGAAATTATTCCTGCTCGACGGGCACGCCCTGATCTACCGCGCCCACTACGCGTTTATCGCGCGCCCGCTGATCAATTCAAAAGGCTGGAATGTATCGGCTATCCAGGGTTTTATGAATACCCTGTGGGATCTGATGATGGCCCAAAAACCGACGCACCTCGCAGTCGTGTTTGACCCGCCAACCGCTACCTTCCGCCACGAAAAATACGAGGCCTACAAAGCCAACCGGGAAGCGCAACCCGAGGACATCTCGCTCGCGATTCCCTGGGTAGAACGCATCGTGCGCGCCATGAACCTGCCGGTGCTGACCGTGCCAAACTACGAAGCGGACGACGTGATCGGCACGCTGGCCAAACAAGCCGAACGCGCCGGCTATGACGTCTATATGGTGACGCCTGACAAAGACTTCGGTCAACTGGTGGACGAACATATTTTTCTATACAAACCCGCCCGCCAAGGCAGTGATATCGAAGTTTGGGGAATCCCTGAGGTCTGTGCCCGCTGGGGCATCCAACGGGTAGATCAAGTCGTGGATATGCTGGCACTCATGGGCGATGCGGTGGACAATATCCCGGGCCTGCCGGGGATCGGAGAAAAAACCGCAACCAAATTGCTGGCTGAATATGACAATCTCGAAAACCTCCTCGCCAATGCGCACCAACTCAAAGGGAAACAACAGGAAATCGTGCAAAATCATGCCGATAAAGCGGTTCTATCCAAATGGCTCGCCCGGATAGATACCGGTGCGCCTGTGCAATTTGACGACCGGCATTTCGAAATCGAACCCTTCGACCGGGAAACGCTGGTTGAAATTTTTAAAGAACTGGAATTCCGGTCGCTGGCAGATAAAATTCTCCGGCATCCGCTGGCCGGCCCGACCGCCTCCGCCCCGCCGCCCACCGCGAAACCCGCTGCATCCGGCGCTGTGCAGGGTAGCCTCTTCGACGATCTTCCCGCCGCTGCGCCGGTCGGCCAATCACCCCTCGCCGCCGCACAACAACGCGCAACCGACGCCGATCGGAATATCCAAAACGTACCGCATGATTACCAGGCCGCCACAACGCCCGAAGCCCGCGCCGCCCTGCTGGAACGCCTGCTGGCCGCCCCCGCCGTCGCGTATGACTCCGAAACAACCGCGCTCGAAGCCACCCAGGCGGATTTGGTGGGCTTTTCCTTTGCCATCCGACCGGGCGAAGCCTGGTATGTGCCCATCCCGGCCGACCGGACGGAGGCCCAGGCGATCGTCGAGGAGTTCCGGCCTTTTTTTGAAAACGAACAAATTCTGAAAATTGGCCAAAACCTCAAGTACGATACCATCGTTCTGAAAAACTACGCCGTCGAACTCCAAGGTGCGTTCTGGGATACCATGGTGGCCCATTATCTCCTGGAACCCGAACTCCGCCACAACATGAATTATATGGCGGAAACGTACCTGCACTACAGCCCGGTCAAAATCGAGGAACTGATCGGGAAAAAAGGCGCAGGCCAATCCTCCATGCGCGAAGTGCCGCTGGAAAAAATCAAGGAATATGCCGCAGAAGACGCCGATGTCACCCTCCAACTCTTCGAATTCCTCCGCCCCAAACTCGAGGCCGGCGGCCCCGGACTACTCCGGCTCTTCCAGGAAGTCGAAACGCCGCTGGTAAAAGTACTGGCCGATATCGAATACGCAGGCGTGCGTATAGACCCGGATTTTCTCCGGGAATACTCGCAGGAACTGGCCGTCACAACAGCCGAACTGGAGAAAAAAATCCGATCCGAAACCGGACTATCATTCAACGTCGCCAGCCCAAAACAGGTGGGCGAAGTGCTCTTCGATCGCCTCAAATTGCCGTATCCCGGAAAAAAAATGAAAAGCGGCCAGTATGCCACCGACGAAGAGGTGCTCAGTACCCTGGCCCCGGAATATCCCATCTGCGCGGATATCCTGCAGCACCGCGCCCTGATGAAACTCAAGGGTACGTATGTGGACGCCCTGCCGGCCCTGATCAATCCGCGCACCGGCCGCGTACACTCCTCTTTCAACCAAACCATCGCTGCCACCGGCCGCCTGAGCAGCCAAAATCCAAACCTGCAAAATATCCCCATCCGTACCGCCGAAGGCCGCAAAATACGCGAAGCGTTTATCCCGCGCGATGCCGACTACGTACTGCTGTCCGCTGATTACTCCCAGATCGAATTGCGGCTGATCGCCGAAATCGCCGATGAAAAGGCCATGCTCGAGGCGTTTCAGCAAGGACTGGATATCCACCTCAGCACCGCCGCCCGGGTGTTCGGCGTGCCGCTGGATCAGGTGACGCCCGATCAGCGCCGAGCTGCAAAAACAGTTAATTTCAGCATCATCTACGGCGCCGGCGCTGTCAACCTGAGCAATCAACTGGGCATCAAACGCGCCGAAGCCAAAGAAATCATAGACAACTATTTCCGGGAATACAGCGGACTGAAACGCTACATGGAGCACATCGTCGAATTCGCCCGCAAAAACGGCTACGTCGAAACCCTCCTCGGCCGCCGCCGCTATCTGCGCGATATAGACTCCCGCAACGGCATGTCGCGCGCTATGGCCGAACGCATGGCCGTCAATACACCCATCCAGGGTACGGCAGCCGACCTGATCAAACTCGCCATGGTGCATATCCGCGAAGCCCTGCGCACCGGCGGATTCCAATCTCAAATGATCATGCAGGTACACGACGAATTGGTCTTCGATGTGCACCGCTCCGAATTGGAGCGTATTCAACCGCTGATAAAAGAAAAAATGAGTACCGCAATTCCCGGGCTGAAAGTGCCGATTTTGGTGGAAATGGGCGCCGGCAATAATTGGCTGGAGGCGCATTGACGGCTTCCGTTTGCTTCCTGCGCAGGCCGGGCGCACTCACTTGATCACCGTGCGAAAGCGCGCCGTTCGCAGGTCCGCCGCGCCTTTAGGCCGGTCTGTCCGCAGCGCTTTAGCGCTGTGTTTTCTGTCACGCGAGGTTGGCCGCGCTAAAGCACGGCGAACGGGCCGGCCTAAAGGCCGGGGTACCCGGGATTGCGGGTTATCCGCGCCTTTAGGCCGGGGTACCCGGGATGGCGGTGGGCCCGCGATGGCGGCCTACTCACAAGGCCAAACATAATTCGACAACGGATACTCCTTTTTTTGCCACGAAAAATGCCACCATTCCGTTCGTATGCCTTTAAATCCGGTCGCCTCCAGGGTTTCCCGCAGCAATCGGCGGTTGTCGAGCACTTTTTGGGGCAGTTTTGTGTAATCGGTGTGGGCTTCCGGGCCAAAAAAATCGTACGGCGTACCCATATCCAGCGCCACGCCCCGGGCGTCCACAATCGTCAGATCAACGGCGGCGCCCCGGGAATGCATGGAGCCTTTGGCGGGCGGCGTCACGTAATTGGGATCCGGTACTTTGTCCCATAGCCTCTGCTGGTACGGCCGCGGGCGGTAGCAGTCGAACATCTTCAGCCGCAGTCCGCGCTTCTTCAGGCTTTTATTGGCTTGCACAAGCGCGCGGGCAACCTCCGGCCGCAGCAGGCAGGCCGGACAGTCGTAAATTTGCGCTTTGGTGAAATTGTTTGCCGTAGCATACCGGATATCCAGCAAAATACTGCTGTCCAATTGTACGAGGTCAACAAAACCGCTCCGGACGGGCGCCAGCGAGTCGCCGCGCAGGACAACCGGCGCGGCGGGCGCGGGTTCTTGCAGGTGCAAAGTCGCAGACAGCGCACACGCGTAAGCAAAGAGCGACAAAGGCGTCATATCGGTTCAGGGGTTACTTTTTTCCGTATTTTGCCTGGTACCGCCGAGCCAGTTCTTTCTGCTTGTTGTCCAGGTTGATTGCGCGCCCTTGGATAAACGCGGCGCTGATCTGATTGGTGCGCATATCCAGCGCATCGCCTTCGCAAATAAACAGGTTCGCGTCCTTCCCGGTCTCCAGCGTGCCCGTAGTCTGGTCAATACCGAGTATCCGCGCAGCATTTTGCGTGATGCACTGCACGGCGGCCTCTGCAGGGAGCCCGTATCCCACGGCATGGCCCGCCTGGAAGGGCAGGTTGCGCTGCCGCCAGCCGCCGTCTTCGCTGAT
>JBEIDF010000008.1:0-43050 GCA_040383605.1 Lewinellaceae bacterium | reverse complement strand
TTTCGGGAAATTGACGGCGGCGATCCGGCCCTGGGCGCAGCGTTTGTCGTTGTTTGTCTTTTTCAGCATTTTGATCCTCGCTTTGTTTGGCAATCGGGATAACTTAGCGCAATATTTGGGGTACGCCTTTCTGATCGTGCTGGTGCACAACGCCTTGGGATTGGCTGCCGGATACTGGATTGGTCGTTTTGTGCGTTTACCGGAATCCGACAGTCGGACGCTGGCGTTTGAGTCGGGCGTACACAATACAGCCTTGGGGCTGTTGTTGATTTTTAGTTTTTTTAACGGCTTGGGCGGCATGGCCCTGATTGCCGCCTGGTATGGCATCTGGGATTTGGCGACGGGTATTGGCCTGGCGCTTTGGTGGCGGTATCGGTCGCGGCCCGAACAGGGAGCTTGAAGTTTTTGCGCTGTGGCGTACGTTTTGAAAGGGCGAACCCCATAACTTGCAATTAACCAATCAAATAAACACAAACTATGCGCGTTTATTTCTGCCTTTTGATCCTCGCCTTCCTGCTTTTTTTTTCCTGTAAAAAAGAAGACCCGCCGGTCGGCGCGCCTTTCTACTGCACGGAGATAAAAATCGGCAGCAAAACGCTCAATCAGAACAACCCGGTGCTCAATGGGGAAGTTCCGACCGATCAGCCCTTGCTGCTGCGGTTTAATCGCGCGGTGGACCTCGGCTCAGTGGCGGGCGGCGTTTCACTTTCCGGCGATGGCGTCCCGACGCCCCTGACCTTTTCTTTGCAGGACGGCGAGCAGACCGTCGTGGCGGTTCCCGTGTCCGGCGCGCTGGATTTCCGAAAAAAATACGTCTTGCAGATTACTTCCTCCCTACAAAGCAAAGAGGGGCGGGAGAGCAGCCCGCTTACAGTACAATTTGAAACCAAAGCCGGCGCCCTGCGCATAGACTCGATTATTGTTCAGGGCCGCAACCTGCTGGCGCCGACGCCGCTCCGCGACGTACCGCTCCTGTTCACGGCCCGGGTGCATTTCAACCAACCGATCAACACCGCTTCTGTGACCAGCGCCGCCGTGAAATTGTTCCGTCCCGGCGCCTTTGCCGATGTGCAGTTTTCATTCGAGCGCCAGGACAGTACGCTTGTGGTGGTTTCTCAACAACCCCTGCGGCATTTTGAAAAATACAGCTTGTATTTGAGCGCTGCGATCACTGCGCCGGGCGGGTATGCGCTGAGCGATTTTTCCCGGTCATTTTTTACCGCCCTGGATCCTGCGCCGAAGTTTCCGGTGATTTCCGACGACGCTTTGCTGGACTTGGTGCAGGAACGGACCTTCCGGTATTTTTGGGATTTTGCGCATCCGGTCAGCGGACTGGCGCGGGAGCGCAACACCTCAGGCGATATTGTCACCATCGGCGGCTCCGGGTTTGGCCTGATGGCGATGGTGGTTGGCGTGGAACGCGGGTTCATTACCCGGCAGGAAGCTGTGGCGCGCTGGCAAAAAATCGTAGGTTTTTTGAAAAATAGTGCCCAGCGGTACCACGGCGCCTGGTCGCACTGGCTCAACGGCTCGACCGGCGCGACCGTCCCGTTTAGTCAAAAGGATAATGGCGCCGATTTGGTGGAGACATCTTTCCTGATCCAGGGCCTGCTCACCGTGCGGCAATACCTCGACGCAGGCGATCCGACCGAACAGCAACTGATTGCGGATATCAATGGTTTGTGGGAAGGGGTGGAGTGGGATTGGTTTACCCGGGGCGGGCAAGACGTGCTGTACTGGCACTGGTCGCCCACGTTTGAATGGCAGATGAACCACCAGATTCGAGGCTATAATGAGTGTTTGATCACCTATTTTCTTGCGGCGAGTTCGCCCACGCACCCTGTTACGACCGGCGTTTACCATAAAGGATGGGCAAATTCCGGTAGCATTCGCAACAACAACACCTATTATACTTATCGCCTGCCTCTCGGGTATTCCCTGGGCGGCCCCTTGTTTTTTGCGCACTATTCCTATCTCGGTTTAGATCCCCGAAACCTGAACGACAGTTACGCGAACTACTGGGAGCAAAACCGGCATCACACCCTCATCAACCGCGCTTATTGCATTGCCAACCCGCTCAATAAACTGGGCTACAGCGCTTCCTGTTGGGGCCTCACGGCGAGCGACAATCACCTGGGGTACAATGCGCATGCGCCTACCAACGACCTGGGTGTGATTGCGCCCACTGCCGCGTTGAGTTCTTTTCCTTATACGCCTCAGGAATCTATGGAGGCGTTGAAGTTTTTTTATTATCAGTTGGGCGACAAGTTGTGGGGGCCGTACGGTTTTTACGACGCTTTTGCGCCTTCTGAAGGGTGGTATGCCAACAGTTACCTGGCGATAGATCAGGGTCCGATTGTGGTGATGCTCGAAAACCACCGCAGCGGGAAGTTGTGGAACCTGTTTATGTCCGCTCCGGAGGTTGCGGTGGGCGCTGAACGGCTTGGATTTACTTTTTGAATGACAGAAAATCCCGGAGATACTCTCTAATTAGTAACATAGATATTCGGAATTGGGTCGGATACATCGAAAAAAGGGCTTCTTTTTTTATTAAAAAAAAATAAAACTATTTGTATTTTTGCTTGATAAAATAAAACAAAATATCTTGCAATGAAAAAAGATCTCATCGTTGAACTTTTTGAAAAATTCGAAGCTGCCTGCTACTTCATTGATGATACCGCGTGCTGGAGCGCGCGCGAACTACAAATCATACTTGGTTATACTAAATGGGATAATTTTCTTAATACCATAGAAAAGGCTAAAAATGCCTGTGAAGGTGCAGGTGAAAAAGTGGGACATCATTTTGCCGACGTCGGCAAAATGATTGATCTCGGAAAGGGGGCGCAACGGCGCATCGAAGATATCGCCCTTACCCGCTATGCCTGTTACCTCATCGCTCAAAATGGCGACCCCACCAAAAAGCCAGAAATAGCTTTTGCCCAGACTTATTTTGCTGTTCAGACCCGTCGTCAGGAATTGATCGAGCAGCGTTTGCTCGATCGTGACCGCGTAAGTGCCCGTGAAAAACTTTCCAAAACGGAAAATAAGCTCTCCGGCATTATTTACGAACGCGGGGTGGACGAAAAAGGATTTGCTATCATCCGTTCTGAAGGAGACAAGGCCCTGTTTGGCGGACGTAGCACCCAAGATATGAAGCGCCAGCTCGCAGTACCCGACGGAAGGCCGCTGGCCGATTTCCTGCCTACCCTCGCCATAAAAGCTAAAGACTTTGCCGCCGAACTGACAAGCCACAACGTGGTGGACAAAAATTTGCACGGCCAGTCGAATATTCAGCAGGAACACACAGACAACAACCGCGCGGTGCGAAAAATACTACACGAGCGTGGCGTTAAACCAGAACGCCTGCCACCCGCTGAAGATGTAAAAAAAGTAGAACGCCGAATAAAATCAGATGAAAAAAAGGCTCTTGAAAAGCCAGATAAAATAAAAATGCTGCCGCTGAAGGATGAGACACAAACTGATGACCATATTTGATGGCGAAATATGAATCCTTTTTTGGCTCAGACGCGACCTGCTAACCAGTTACAAAAATACAACAAGTGACAAATGTCACCGTGCGCAATGCGCGGAAATTTAAAGGCTTCGTGTAGATTTGCCCGTTTCTTTGTCGAGCCGGTCTGCGCGCTTGTTTGGAGCTGTTTCCAACACGCTGTAGATTTGGCCAATTGATTTGTATGAAGCTACTTTTCACCTCCCTATTGCTCTGGGCGCTCGTCGCCTTTTCCACCAATCTTTTTGCACAGGATATAAAAATTACCGGCACGGTGACCGATGCGCAGTACGGCGATCCGCTCATCGGCGTTTCCGTGCTCGTGCCGGGATCTTCCATTGGCACTGTTACCGACCTGGACGGGCGGTACAGCCTGACTGTTCGCCCGACGGACAAGCAGCTGAGTTTTAGTTACACCGGTTATACTTCCCTGTTGGTGGAGATCAACGGCCGAACCGAAATCAACGTTCGACTGAACGAGCAGACCGACCTTTTGCGAGAAGTCGTCGTTGTCGGGTATGGAACCCAGAAAAAAAGCGACCTCACCGGCGCGGTATCTTCCGTGCGCGGCGCCGACCTGACCAAAATTCCCTCTCCTTCGGCGGAGCAGGCCCTGCAGGGCAAAGTGGCCGGGGTGCAGGTGAGCAGCGCTTCGGGCGCGCCGGGTTCTGTGCCCGTGATCCGTGTGCGCGGGGTGGGGACGTTCAATAACGCCTCGCCGATTTTCGTTGTGGACGGCGTGATTCTGGACAACATCTCCTTTTTGTCGGCCGCAGACATCGCTTCCATGGAGGTGCTCAAAGACGCATCCGCAACCGCCATTTACGGTTCCCGCGGCGCCAATGGCGTCATCATCATTACCACGAAACAAGGAACTCAGCAGGGTGGAAAACCTGGGTACGCTTTTTCCGTCGAATACGGTATTCAGCATTTGGCCAAAAAAATTGACTTGCTGAGTTCCAGAGAATTTGGCGCCTACGTCAACGAAATTACCCCCGGCAGCTACAACAACCTCGATGCGTTGCCGAATACCGATTGGCAGGATCTAATTTTTCGGGATGCGGCGCTGGGCAACTACCAGTTTTCCGTGTCCGGCGCATCCGACCGCCAGCAGTACTATGTCGGCGTCGGCCTGTTTCACCAAGAGGGTATTATTGAAAAATCCAATTTCAACCGCCTGACTGTAAAGCTCAATAACACCTATAAACTGTCTGAAAAAATTCGCATCGGCAACAACCTCACCCTCGCGCCTTTCCAACAGAAAAACGCGCCCAACGTGACCTACGCCGCGTACCGCGCCCAGCCGGTCATCAAACCCTTCAATGCCGACGGCAGCTTTGCGGAAGTGCCCGGCGTCGGCAATCCGCTGGCCGACATTGCCTACACGAACAACGACAACCGCGGTATCCGCACCGTCGGAAATGTGTACGCCGACCTGAATTTGTTCAAAGGACTGCTATTCCGCTCCTCGTTCGGGATTGATTTGAATTTCGCGGAAGGCCGTTCCTTTACGCCGGTTTTCTTTGTGTCGCCGCAGCAACAAAACGAAATCAACGACCTGTCTATTTACAACAACCGGAACTCCAACTGGCTCTGGGAAAATACCCTCAACTATCAATTTAACGCCGGCGAAAAACACCGCTTCGACCTGTTGGCCGGCTACACGATGCAGCAACTGCGCTCGCTGCTCTTTTCCGTGGCCGCGCAAAATGTCATCAGTGAACAGGAAAATCTCTGGTACGTCAACAACAATAATATCAACCCGAATTCTGTTTTTCACGGCGTGGACGCCAACCAGAACTATTCCCTGGCCTCCTACCTGTTCCGCTTGAATTACACATACAACGATAAGTATTTACTTACTGCGACCTTCCGCCGCGACGGCTCCTCCAAGTTTATTGAAAAAAATCGTTGGGGTAATTTCCCCGCGTTCGCGGCGGGCTGGAATATCGCCCGCGAGCCTTTTATGGAGGATCAGCGCTTGTTCAACACGCTGAAATTGCGCGCCAGCTGGGGACAAATCGGGAATGAAAAAATCAGCTATCTCGATCAGTACGCCCTTATTCTGAATGGCGTAAACGCGGTTTTTGGCGCGAGCGAAACCATGACGCCCGGCTCTACCTTCGGAAAAAACGGCAATCCGAATATCCGCTGGGAAACGACTACGCAGACCGACGTCGGCTTGGAGATCGGCCTGTTTGAAAGCAAAATTACGGCAGAACTGGATTACTACCACCGCCTCACCGACGATATCCTCGTCGAACTCTCCACCCCCGGCTATACCGGAAACGGCCAGGGCGTGAAGGTGCGCTACAACGCCGCTTCTGTACTCAACAAAGGGTTTGAATTTAACCTCGCCTACAACGGTCGCGCCGGCGATTTAAAATACCGCCTCGCCGCCTTGGGTTCCACCATTTCCAATACCGTGCAGCGTGTCGGCGGCAGCAGCGGGGTGGACTCTACGCTTGTCGGCGGGTTCCTGGGCAATGGCCAGACGGTCACGCTGTCCCAGGCGGGCCTGCCCATCGGCGCATTTTACGGCTTCCAGACCGGCGGCGTTTTTCAAAACCAAGCCCAACTCGACGGCACGCCCCGGCTTTCCATCGCGGAAGTGGGCGACCTGATTTTCCTCGACCAGAACGGCGACGGCGTCATCAACAATGCCGACCGCGCGTTTATCGGCTCCCCGATTCCGAAGTTCATCTTCGGTTTTTCTGGAGAAATGAGCTATAAACAGTTCGATTTGTCCATAGACTTCCAGGGCCAAACCGGCAATAAAATCTACAACGGAAAAGAAGCCGTGCGCCCCGATCTGTACAACTTTGAAGCCCACGTGATCAATCGCTGGACTGGCGAGGGCTCCGGAAACGAAGAACCCCGCGCAACGGCCGGCGGGTACAACTGGATTACCTCCGACCGCTTTGTGCAGGACGGCTCCTTCCTCCGCCTCCGCTCGCTGACGCTCGGATATGCTTTGCCCGAACGCAGCCTCCAGCGGCTGCGCATGAGCCAGGCGCGGTTCTATTTGCGCGGAACCAACCTCTGGACGCTGACGAAATTTACCGGCTATTCCCCTGAAATCGGCAGCGGCGATGTGCTGTCCGCCGGCATTGACTATGGCGTGTATCCTATTACGGCCATTTTCACCGGCGGATTTAATATGAGTTTTTAGAAATTGCTTTTGTGATTGGTTTTATTAAAAATTCAAACTACGGACTATGAAAGTCGCTTCTACCATAAAAGTCGCCTGCCTCCTCGCACTGACTGCCGCTGCCGGTTGCAAAGATTTTTTGAATGAATCGCCCCAGGGAAACCTGACGCAGGAATTTTTCCCGTCGAACGAAAACGAGGCTACGCTGGCAACAAACGCCTGCTACCACACGCTTCGCAACTGGTTTTACCACAGCGGCGGCTATCCGATCCTGGATATTATGTCGGACGACGCCAACAAAGGTTCGAATCCGGGCGACCAGGCGAACAACCTCAATCCGTTCGACAATTTCACGTTTAACAGCAGCCAGGACGGACTGGATCGCTGGTGGAGCGCGCTGTACGAAGGCGTGAAGTTTACAAATGTGGTGATCGAAAATGCGCCAAACATCACCATGGACGAGGCGAAGCGGGCGAATCTTATTGCGCAGGCTCGTTTTTTGCGCGGTTTGTACTATTTCGATCTGCTGCGCGCCTGGGGCGGCGTGCCGCTGGTGTTGGACACCAATCCGCCCCTCACCCTGGGCCGCTCGAGCGAAGCCGAGGTATATGCCGTGATCCTCGACGATTTGCTGTTCGCGATAGACAACCTGCCGCTGCAAAGCGCGCTGTCACCGGCCGATTACGGGCGGGCTACCAAAGGCGCTGCCCAGGCGCTGCTTGCGAAAGTGTATTTGTTTCGCGGCGATTTTCCGAATGCGGAGCGCTACGCCCTCGCCGTGATTCAGTCGGGCGAGTACCAATTAGACCCCGTTTTTTCGCACACCTTCTCGCTGTCCGGCCAGTTTAACGAAGAATCCGTTTTTGAAATCGGCGCCCTCGGACTCGACGGCACGACCAACGGCGGCAACCAGTACGCCAACACGCAGGGCGTGCGCGGTACGCCCAATCGCGGCTGGGGCTTCAACCGGCCTTCGCTGGATCTGATGGATCACTTTGAAACCGGCGATCCCCGCAAAGAGGCGACGATTATTTTTCTCGGAGAAATTATAGACGGTGTGAAAATCCTGGGCGATGGCAACACGCCGGATCTCACCTACGCCGATCCCCCGGCCAACACCGTGGTAAAAGAAATCGAGTGCTACAACCAAAAAGTGTGGATACCGGGCGTTTCTACTGCCGAACAGTGGGGTCACAACCGCCGGCTCATCCGATACGCCGAGGTGCTGCTGACGGCCGCCGAAGCGCTGAACGAAAACAACAAGTCCGCCGAGGCCCTCGTGCACCTCAACAAGGTGCGGGAACGGGCGCGGGGCGGCAACAGCGGCGTCCTGCCCGATATCACCGTGACCGACAAGGCCGCCCTGCGGCAAATAATCCTCGATGAGCGCCGCGCCGAACTGGCGATGGAAGGCTGCCGCTTCTGGGATCTTATTCGAACCGGAAATGCCCCGGCCGTGCTCGGCCCCCTCGGGTTTCAAGCCGGGAAACATGAAAAACTGCCCATTCCGCAAACCGAGATAGATATTTCACAAGGAAAAATAACCCAAAACCCTGGATGGTAATTTTACAAGCTGTTTTTTTTAGTAACTGGTTAGCAGGTCGCGTCTGAGCCAAAAAAGGATCCATTTTTCGCCAGACGAAGCGATTTTTTGCAGGCCATAGCAGCGCTATGGTCAAAAAAAATTGCGAAGTATGGCGGAAAATGGGACTTTTGGGGCCAGACAGCGATCCTGCTAACCAGTTACTTTTTTTATTCACTAACAAAAACTTTTATTCACAATGAAGAAGTCATTTCTTTTTCAATCCGTTCTGCTGGTACTGTTTGCCGCCCTCGCATTCCAGTCCTGCAAAGACGAAAAGACCTATGAGTTGGACACCCTTGTTGCCAACGCCATTGACCTCAACGGCGCCAACAGCGCCACCGGTGTGGACGCCAAAGCCGACATCGTGGCTACGTTTTCGCAGGATATTGACGCGACGACTGCCAACAACACCAACATCACCCTGACGCGCGACTACGACAACGCGAACATCGCATTGGCGGTAACCGTTTCCGGTAAGGCGGTGACGATCAACCCGGCCGAGGATCTCGGCAGCGGCACCCTGTACAAACTGTCGTTCAAGACCGGCGTGAAGTACAGCGACGGCACGGCGGTAGAAGCATTCGACCGCACGTTCACCACAGCGGGCAATTTCGCGCCCTCCGGCGTAATTGCGCACTGGAACTTTGAAGACAATGCCAACGACGTCGTGGGCAACTTCGATGCCTCCGCAGCCGTGGCCATCACCTACGGCGCTTCGCGCAATGCTGCAGCCGGTAAAGCCGCTACGTTTGACGGCGACGCCAGCATCATCGAGATTCCGGGCGCCGACCAGCTGATGAACACCAATGATTTCTCGATGGCTTTCTGGGTGAAAGCCAACTCTTCCGGCCACGTAAACGCGGACGGCAACCCCGCCGGCCACTTCGTGATGGGCCTGTCTGCCTTCAAAGGCTTCCAGTTCGAGATCACGTCGGATTACAGCTGGTGCAAGCTGGCCTGCAGCTACAAGCTGGCGGACGGCACGGCTGCCGCCGAAGACCTGTGGTTCCCCGGCGACGGCAAGACCTTCGCAAACGGCGGCTGGCAGGGATGGGATTTCTGCAAAGACCTCACCGGTTCCGGCGGCGTGGCTGCGCTGCTGAAAGACAAGTGGGCGCATGTTGTCTGCGTTTACAACAGCACGAGCAAGCAGGGCATCATGTACATCAACGGCGAAAAAATGAAATCCTTTGATTTCGACCTGTGGCCCGCCGGCGACGTCAAGCGCGGCGTAACCGGCCTGAAGTACAACGGTACTGCGCCGGAAGTTGTGAACGAACTGGCCTTCGGCTTCATCCAGTCGCGCGCCGGCCTGCTGTGGGATACCGAGCCGTGGGGCGGTTACGATTTCCCGACCTCTAACCACTTCAAAGGCCAGCTGGACGACGTGCGCGTTTGGAACAAAGTGCTGACCGGCGACGAGATCCTGCTGCTCTACAACTCGGAGAAGTAAGCGATTAATTTTTATTGCGCGCTGGATTAGCGCGAGAAAGCCCGTTTTTCGGCATGCTTTTTGGTTTTTTGGAAAAACCGGCGGGAATGGCGGAAAGCGGGCTTGTTTTTTTGTGGCTAACGGAACAGGCTTATTCGTAATACAGAAATCTTACGTAACTGGTTAGCAGGTCGCGTCTGAGCCAAAAAAGGATCCATTTTTCGCCAGACGAAGCGATTTTTTGCAGGCCATAGCAGCGCTATGGTCAAGAAAAATCGCGAAGTATGGCGGGAAATGGGACTTTTTGGGCCAGACAGCGATCCTGCTAACCAGTTACAATCTTACAACAATCAAAACCCCATTTTACCGGCGCCGATCAAGGATATTGTAATCCGCAGATTTTCGCGCTACATTTGCCAAAAATACCGCCGCATGAAAAAAACGCTTGTGCTCGGCGCCAGCATCCGACCCGACCGATACGCCTACCGGGCTGCGCTTTCGTTATTGCGAGCCGGCCACGCGGTCGTGCTGGTGGGGAACCAAGCGGGCGAAGTGGGCGGCCAACCGTTGTTGCAAGGCCGGCCCGACGTGTCGGATATTGACACCGTGACGCTGTACCTGAACCCCGTCCGTCAGCGGGAATATTATGATTATATCCTCGCGCTGCATCCGAAACGCCTGATCTTTAACCCGGGCACGGAAAACCCGGAATTGGCGGCGCTGGCCGAACAGCAAGGCATCGTTTGCGTGGAGGGCTGCACCCTGGTGATGTTGTCAGTGGGTACTTACTAAATTATTTTTTCTATGCACTATCCGCACCTGTTCGCGCCGCTTGATCTTGGTTTCACCACGCTGAAAAACCGGGTGCTGATGGGTTCCATGCACACCGGACTGGAGGAGGCGTCGGGAGGCTTCGAGCGCCTGGCGGCGTATTTTGCCGCCCGCGCCCGCGGCGGTGTTGGCCTGATGGTGACGGGCGGGATTGCGCCGAACCGCCAGGGCTGGCTGACGCCTTTTGGCGCCAAATTGACCACGCGCGCCGAAGCGGCCAAACACCGGATCGTAGCGGACGCTGTGCATGCCGAAGGCGGAAAAATCGCGTTGCAGATTTTGCATGCAGGCCGCTACGCCATGCACCCGATGGCCGTTGCCCCCAGTCCGCTGCGAGCGCCTATTTCGCCCATCCGACCGTGGGAAATGAGTCCCCGGCTGATTCGCGCCACGATCCGGGACTTCGCCGACACCGCCGCCTTGGCCCGGGACGCCGGCTACGACGGGGTGGAAATTATGGGCTCGGAGGGGTACCTCATCAACCAATTCATCGCGCCGCGCACCAACAAGCGCCAAGACGAGTGGGGGGGCGCATTTGAAAACCGCATCCGGTTTCCGATAGAAATCCTGCAGGCCGTGCGCGAAAAAGCCGGATCGGATTTCATCGTTATTTTCCGGCTTTCCATGCTGGATTTGGTGGATGACGGCAGTTCGCGGCAAGAAGTCGTCGCGTTGGCGCAGGCCGTCGAAGCGGCCGGCGCCAGCCTGATCAACACGGGTATTGGCTGGCACGAGGCGCGGATTCCCACCATCGCCGCGCTGGCGCCGAGGGGCGCATACGCCTGGGTGACAGAACAACTGAAAGCGTCGGTGCGTATCCCGCTGATTGCCACCAACCGCATCAATACGCCGGAAAAGGCCGAAGAGATACTGGCTGCCGGCATGGCAGATATGGTGTCTATGGCGCGACCGCTGCTGGCGGATCCCGATTTTGTAAACAAAGCCCGCGCCGGTCAGGCGGAACAAATCAATACCTGCATCGCCTGCAACCAGGCTTGTCTCGATCATATTTTTGAAGGCAAGGAGGCCTCCTGCCTGGTCAATCCCCGTGCCTGCCGCGAAACGATGCTGCCCGTTCCCCGCCCGGATGCGGGTAAGGCTGGTCGAAAAATTGCGGTCGTCGGCGCCGGCCCCGCCGGCCTATCCTGCGCCACCGAGCTCGCTGCCGCCGGCTTCGAGGTGCATCTTTTTGAGGCCGCCGCGGAAATTGGCGGCCAGTTCAATCTGGCCAAACGCGTGCCTGGAAAAGCAGAGTTCAACGAGACGCTGCGCTACTTTAGCCATTTATTGGAAAAAACGGGCGTGCGCCTGCACCTGCAAACCCGCGTCGCGGCCGAGCGCTTGCTGGCCGAGGGCTTCGAACAGGCGGTGCTCGCCACGGGCGTCCGACCCCGGATGCCGGATTTCGAGGGCCCGCGCCACCCGAAAGTCCTGTCATATATCGAGGTGCTGTCCGGCCGCGCCACCCTTGGCAAGCGGGTGGCCGTGCTTGGCGCCGGCGGGATTGGGTTCGACGTGGCGACCTACCTCACGCATCCAGGCAACGATGCTGAGTCGCTGTCTGATTACTTAGCTGAATGGGGGGTTGACGTCGCCATGGAAAGGCCGGGCGGGCTTAAAACGCCTCGGCCGGCATCGTCAGGTCGCGAGGTCTGGCTTCTGAAACGCTCCAAGGGCAAATTCGGCGAAGGCCTTGGCAAAACCACCGGTTGGGCGCACCGCATCGCGCTGAAAAACCGGGGCGTGCAGACCTGGGCGGAGGTGCAATACGAAAAAGTGGACGATCAGGGCCTGCATTTGCGCGTCAAGGGCGCGCCGGTGTTGTTGGAAGTGGATCACGTGGTAGTCTGTGCCGGGCAGGAATCGTTGAACGAACTGGAAGCCCCGTTGCGCGCGGCGGGCATGTCGGTGCATACGATTGGCGGCGCGCGATTGGCGGCAGAGCTCGACGCGCAGCGCGCCATCGAAGAGGGCTTGCAAGTGGCTTTGACAATAATCGGGTAGTGTGATTAGCCCGGGGACAGGCGGTTGTTTTCGTCTGGAAACACGGCGATTGGCCGGTGTCCCTTCGCCTCTTCCGGTGTCATCCACGCATAGGAAATAATAATTACGATATCGCCTACTTGCACCAAGCGGGCGGCGGCGCCGTTCAGGCAAATCACGCCGCTGTCGCGCTCCCCGCGGATGACATACGTCTCCAGGCGGGCGCCGTTGTTGTTGTTGACAATCTGGACCTTTTCCCCCTCGATGAGTTGGGCAGCTTCCATCAGGGCCTCGTCTATGGTGATGCTGCCGATGTAGTTCAGGTCGGCCTGCGTTACGCGAACCCGGTGGATTTTGCTTTTGAAAACTTCTATAAACATTTTGGTACAACCTATGCCGAAAAGGTTCGACGTTGCAAAGGTATTATTTTACGCGAAAGCCCGCGCGGAAAATTGAAATGCGGTTTGGCTGAAAAAACGTACCTTTGCGGCCGTTTTAATTGCTGTTTACTCTTTTACCGTAGATTTCGTCTGTATGTCGCGTATAAAAATCGCCGAAATTCTCCGATCGGAGCCTGTCAATACCCGCCTCACCGTGAAGGGTTGGGTGCGCGCCTTCCGCAACAACCAATTTATTGCGCTGAACGACGGTTCCTGCGCCGCCCATCTGCAGGTCGTTGTGGATTTAGAAAAAACCGATCCGGCGCTGCGGGATCGGATTAAGTTTGGCGCGGCCATCGGTGCGACCGGCCTGCTGGTGGCGTCGCAGGGGAGCGGCCAGAAAGTGGAGTTGCGGGCGGAGGATTTGGTAATCTACGGCGACTGCAACTTGGAGGAATATCCGCTTCAGGCGAAGAAACAGAGCCTCGAATTCCTGCGCGAAGTGGCGCATCTTCGGTTTCGCACCACCACGTTTGGTGCGATATTTCGTTTGCGGCACGCGCTGGCGTACGCGATCCATCAGTTTTTCAACAACCGCGGCTTTTATTATATTCACAGTCCGATCATCACCGGCAGCGACGCCGAGGGCGCGGGCGAGATGTTCCGCGTCACCACCTTGCCGTTGGACGGCCCGCCGCGCGACGAAGCCGGGGAGGTGGATTTTAAGCAGGATTTTTTTGGTCGCCCGACCAACCTCACCGTGTCCGGCCAATTAGAAGCCGAGCTCGCCGCATTGGCGCTGAGCGACGTCTATACTTTCGGGCCGACCTTTCGGGCTGAAAACTCCAATACGACCCGGCACTTGGCGGAATTTTGGATGATCGAACCGGAAGTCGCTTTTGCCGACCTCCAGGACAATATGAACCTGGCCGAGGATATGCTGCGGCACGTCATCCGGTATGCCCTCGAGCACTGCGCTGCTGATCTTAAAATTTTGGAAGACCGGCTGCTCGAAGAGGAAAAATCCAAGCCCCAGGATCAGCGTTCGGATATGACGCTCACGGAGAAATTGCGCTTTGTGACCGAAAACCAATTCGAGCGCCTCACCTATACCGAAGCCATAGACATTCTGAAAAACTCCAACCCGAATAAAAAAGGCAAATTTCAGTATCCCATCGAGGGTTGGGGCGCCGACTTGCAGAGCGAGCACGAGCGCTATCTGGTGGAAAAACACTTTAAAAAGCCGGTGATCCTGACCAACTACCCGGCTGCGATCAAGGCGTTTTACATGCGACAGGATGAACCGCGCGAAGGCGTGCCCGGCCCTACCGTGGCCGCGATGGATATCCTGTTCCCTGGCATCGGCGAAATCGTGGGCGGCTCCCAGCGCGAGGAGCGCTTCGACCGCCTGTTCCAGCGCATGGAAGAGATGCACATCCCCGCCGAAGAGATGCAGTGGTTTTTGGATACGCGCCGTTTCGGCTCCTGTCCGCACGCCGGCTTCGGGCTTGGCTTCGAGCGCCTCGTGTTGTTCGTGACCGGCATGGGGAACATCCGCGACGTCATTCCGTTCCCCCGTTTTCCGGGCAGCGCTGAATTTTAATTTGCCGTTTTCCGGTGTTTTCGACCGCTTTTTTGAACAAAAAGCCGCTTTTTTTATTTTTTTTAAAAAAAGTTGCCCTTACCCCTTGCGCGACACGTTAATAGAATCTTAAATTGCATTGTTTTTAGAGCGCATGCCCGGCCATCCGGGTTTTCAGGCGCATGATTTAATCCGCACCCGTGAACATTTGCCGGTTTTAATCCCTTGCTTCAGCGCATGCCTGCGTTTTGCCTGTCAGGGTAAAAATCACAGACTTGCTCTTAATCGTTTTCATCCCGGCGCTTCTCGTCTTTTCCCAAGAAGGCGCAGGCGTCGTCCCGGTTTTTTCTCAGTCCTGAAAACGAACTTGCAACGTTTCATTCGGGGTATTTCTAAAAAAAACTTTAGGGCTACTCCTAACACATCCTTGCGAATGCGCAAACTGAACACGGATTTTTGCATCTCTTCGAGCCCGGAAAATGTTGACAAAATTGAATGTATCGTCAATGAGTTAGCGTCCCGGTATCACATTTCGCCCGACGTACAGGGCAATTTGTTGCTTAGCCTCACCGAAGCGGTCACGAATGCCATCCGGCACGGAAACCGCTGCGATTGCTCTAAAAAGGTTTCGATCTCGCTGCGCGCAGAAAATGGCGCCTTGGCCGTGCGGGTCTCGGATGAAGGGCCGGGTTTTGACCCGAACATGGTGCCCGATCCTACCGTGGATGAGCGTTTAGAAAAATGCGGCGGCCGCGGGTTGTTTATCATGCGCAATTTTAGCGACGAATGCGAGTTTATGCGCGGCGGCAGTACCGTGGAAATGCGTTTTCGCCTGCCGGTATAGACGGAGCGCCTGTTCGGGATTTCATGCGCCCGTTATCACGATGAAAATCTTTGGCGTGAAATAAAATTTAGACACTCGCTAACCTGCGCAAAAATGCATTTTCCGGAAATACCCGGGCACGCCGCCGAAACCTCCGTTTCTTTTTTCTTTGAGGATACCGCCGAATTCGAACTCGGCGACGAGGCGGCGCTTTCCGACTGGCTTGTGGGGGTGGCCGCCGCCGAAAAAATACCCTTTCACGAATTATCCGTTATTTTCTGCTCCGACGAGCGCCTGCGCGAAATCAATATCGAATTTTTGCAGCACGACTATTACACGGATATCATCACTTTCCCCTATACAGACAATGCCGTGCACGGCGACCTCTTCATCAGCGTGGAGCGCGTAGCCGACAACGCGGCCCAGTTGAACGTGCCTTTCCGCCAGGAACTCTGCCGCGTATTGGCGCATGGCGTGTTGCACCTCTGCGGATACGGCGATAAAACGCCGGAAGAAACCGTCCGTATGCGGGAAATGGAAAATAAATACCTCGCCCTGCTTCCGCCTACAGTATGATCGAATTTCCGCCTGAACTGGCCCCTTTTCGCGCGCAATTACTCGCCACCCGACTGCCTTTTATCCGCCTCAAAGCCGGCAAGGCGCAAAAAACGGCGCCCTGGCAAAGTAAAATAGGCGGCCAGCCTTACCGTCCGAAAGGAACTGCCTGGCCGACTGCTCCCGACGGGCAGCCCCTGGTTTTCTTTGCGCAGATTAATTTTGCCGAAGCGCCCGCCCTGGCGCCGTTTCCGGAAAAGGGCATCCTCCAATTTTTTATCCAGGACGATGATCTGTACGGCATGGACTTTGATGACGGCGAGGCGCAGGACACTTTTCGCGTGCTGTATTTCTCGGAAGTCTCGCAACAGATCGCCGATTTGGCGCCGGCTGCAGATATCCGCGATGATTACGAATTGCTTCCGCACCATCCGGAAAATTCCCATCCGCTGACTTTCGAAATCGCCGAAGAAATCGCGCCGGCGTGCGATTATCGTTTTGCGGCGCGCATGGGCGCCGGTTTTTTTGAGCAATTCGGCGAAGCGGAGTGGACGTTGCTCGACGCCTACAACGCGATTGCCCGTGCGCAAGGCCATAAAATCGGTGGATACGCCTATTTTACCCAGGATGATCCGCGCAGCGCCGCCGATCCTAGGTTGCTGCTGCTGCAAATTGACTCCGATGAAGCCTTAGACCTCATGTGGGGCGATATGGGCGTGGGGCATTTTTTTATCCGGGAAAAAGACCTGATTGCCCGCGATTTCAGCCGGGTGCTGTACGATTGGGATTGTTTGTGAGGGGGCGGCGTATCCATACCCGGGTTCGCGCTACAGCAGCCTGCGCACCACCTCGATGATTTCCACTTCCGGCGGTTTCACTACGCCGTGGATGCCGAGGCGTCGGGCCGCTTCGATATTTTCCGGGAGATCGTCGAAGAAGAGCGTTTCGGCTGGATTGAGTTCGGCGTCGGCTAGTACATACTCATAGATTTCCGGTTCCGGTTTGCGCAGGCGCAGCAGGTGCGAGTAATACACGCCGTCGAAAAATCGTGTTTCAAAGTCCGTGATCCCGTGGGATTCCTGCATGTAGTTTGCGATCCACCGTTCGTGCAAGTCGTTGATATTGCTGAGGAGAAAGACCTGGTAGCGTTGGCGGAGTTCCAGCAGCATATCGAATCGCGGCGCCGGCATTTCGAGGAAAATGGCATTCCAGGCATGGAGTGCTTCGGCTTCGCTGATGGGCGGGTCGGAGGCGCAGCGCAGGGCGTCGAGGAATTCCTGGGTGCTGAGTCCGCCCGTTTCATAGAGTAAAAACACCTTATCGTGTTCCAGTTTACGCCGGGCTGCTGTCGCTTTTTCGTCGCCGAGTATTTCCTGGAAGCGGCGCGCGGTGGCGGGCAGGTCGAGGTCGAAAAGGACGTTTCCGAAGTCGAAGATGATGTTTTTGTATTGTGGCACGGGGTGGGTAGTTATTTGAGAGCGGGATCCAATTTAGACGCTTTATCCAGCCAGGGTTGCGCCAGCTCGGGTCTGCCGGAATCTTTGTACGCTGATCCGATGTAAAAATTGAGCGTAGGATTTTCCGGTTCGTACTTCAGGCCCTCTTTCCATTGTTCGATGGCGGCGTCGAAGTCCTTGCGCATGGCCAGTACGGCGCCCAGGTTTCGCCGGGCGTCTATGAAACGGGGGTCTGCTGCGATGGCCTTTCGGTACACTTCTTCCGCTTGCGGAATTTGTTGGCGCATAAAGTAAATAAAGCCTAGGTTCGATAGGACGCGGGCGTCGTTCGGGCGGTATTTCAGGGCCGTTTGGTAGTCGTCAAACGCCTTGTCGTAATTTTGCAGTCGGAAATACGCCAATCCGCGGCTGCCGAAGGCGTCGTGGTATTCCGGGTACAATTCGATCGCCTTGGTATAATGCGCGATGGCTTTTTCCACCAATGCGCGGTCGGTCACGGCGCTGGTTTTTTCGTCCTGCCCGCGCTTAGCTTCTTCGAGCGCGATGTGGTAATTCAGTTTTGCGCAGTTGGGCGACCGATCAATATCCGCCAGGTACAGGCTATAGCTGTCATACCAGGCTGGATTGCGCGTGATCGTTTTTATGCTGTACAGGGCCAGGATGACGGCGCCGGCGCCCAGCGCCAGGGAGGCTTTGCCGCCACTGCTGAGATCCTGGCTTTTAAAATCCACCTTGGCCAGACGGAGCAGTCCCCAGGCCAGCGCCATGGCGAAGCCCAGCGAGGGGCCGTACAGCAGGCGTTCGCCGTACGAGGTACCAATCGTCATCAGGACATTGCTGAAAAGAGAAAACGCGGCGAGGTAAAACAGGATGGCGTAGGCTAGAAAATGCTTTTTCGATAAATTCATCAAAGCCCACACGCCCATCCCGACGTAAACCAGGAACCCGAGTATTGCCCGCCAATCGCCAAAACCGACCGGCTTCATCTGCGGGTAGCCGAGGTCGGATATCAGCGGGTGCGGGAAAACGAGTGTCCACAAATACCGCCCGCACATCAAGAAGGCTGAGGCGAGTTTTTCGGAGGAATTTTTGGCGCCGATTATGAAGTTATCCAGGATAGAATATACTTCCGGGAAAGCCTGCGCTTCCAGCACCCGATGCCGGACAATCAGGTACAAGGCTGCCGGCGCCAGGAACAGCGCGGACACTTTGAGGTTTTCGCCCAGGGATTTATTGGTAAAAAACCAGATAGACAGCGGGAAAATTGCGAGGAAAGTAATTACACTCTCTTTGGTGAACAGGCTAAGTCCGTACAACAGCACAGCCAGCGCCAGCCAGGCAGCCTTCCGGTGGTCGAAATATTTAAAAATCGAATACAGTGCGGTGATGCTCAGCAACAGTGCGACAATTTCGTCGCGGCTCTTGATATTCGCCACGACCTCCGTGTGGGCCGGGTGGGCCATGAACAGCAACGTGGCGAGCGCCGGCAACAAGGGAGTATAGTCTGCCAGCATCCGCCGGAGCGTCAGCCAGAGCATCCCGCCGGTCAGGGCGTAAAACACGATATTCATCAGGTGGCTGAGCCAGGGTTTTTCGGGCGCGAGGCCGTATTCCAGGGCCAGCATGGTGAGCGTAAGCGGGCGGTAGAGAGAGCCTGGACTGTTCCAGGCGCCGTAGCGGTATTCGGTGCTGAAAATGGTGCCAATATTTTTCAGTCCGCCTTTCACCACCCAGTTGTCCATGATGACCGAGTAGTCGTCCAGGCAGTACTGGTGTCCGATGGTATTGGCGTACAACAGGCCGCCCAGCGCGGCGGCGAGCAGGCCGATCCACCCGTATCGCGCGAGGGCGGGCGCGTCGGCGGTGTGCGCGGCGGTGGATTTCCGGGTTGGCGGTTGTTTTCCGGCAGGCTGCTTGAATTGATTGCGTTTGGACATAATCTGTAAGTGCTTGTGCGGGGGCGCAGTCAGTGCGCTTTTGATGTGCGCAGCCGGCTGCGTAGTCGCTGCTTTTCAAGCGGCGAAAGTAAGAAAAACGCAGCGATTTTTGCGCTAACCATACAGTTCAAAATGGATTTGCCGTCGGTCGCAGCCCAATTTTGTCAACAAATTAGCGACGGCCTCGTCAATCATATTGCTCCAGCCGCAAAGATAGAAGGCGATATCCGGCCGCATTTCGCGGTATTTTTCTAAATATACCTGGTGTACATGGCCCTGGTGGCCGGGCCAGTTCGGCGCGCGGGACAGCGCGACATCGTAACAAAAGTCGGGGAGGGTATTCCGGAGCGTTTCAAATTCCTGCCGGTAGAGGATACCTTCTTCGAATCGGGTTCCGAAAATGAGGTGGATACTTCGGTGCGGCTTGCCAGTAGCGATCAGGTGTTGAATCATGCTTCGAAATGGTGCAATGCCCGTGCCGGTGCAGATAAAAACCAGGTCGTGTTCAATCTTTTCGGGCAGTACAAAAGCGCCTTCCGGGCCTTTGAAGCGCAGGGTATCGCCTGGTTGCACGGCGTCGAACAAGTATTTGGTGCCTTCGCCGTTTTCGGATCGCACGATACAGAGTTCCAGTTCGCGGGCGCCGCCCGGCACGGGCGTGTTAGCGATGGAGTAGCTGCGCCAGCGCTGCAGGCGTTTTTCGCCGATTGGGAGGTCCAGGGTAATAAATTGTCCGGCCTCGAAATCCAGGAATTGATTTTCGGGCATTTGGAGCCAAAAACGGCGCACATTGGGTGCGGCGGTTTCGATTCGGGAGACAGCGGCGTTGTACCAGACAGTCGGCATAGACAGGTTTTAAACACGCTTAAAGCGCCAATTCATTCCACGGAATAAACACCTGGAAGCCCAAATCGTTGAAATAGGCGCGGGTTTCTTCCGGCGTCCGCGCGCTGGTTGCCAGCACAAAATCGCCGCCCCAGGCGCCGAGGCTTTTCACTGCGCCCCAATAATTTTTAAAATACACGTCTTTTGCCTGCGGCAGTTGGAGGGCCTCCGAAATACGTTGTTCGTGCGTTTCCAACACCTGTTCAAATTCGCGGAGGGTATCGGCGCGCAGCGCCTGTTCGGTGAGGGTGCTCAGGGCGGCGGCGAGTGTTTGCGCTTCGCCTGCCACGGCCCGGTAGCGGCTGATTCCGGCGCGACTGTCTTGTTTTTGCCCCAGGTACACGAAGTACAGCTGCCCGGCAAAGGGCGGATGGAAAGTGACCGGGTGCACTTCGGGCGCGCCGTCCGGGTTCCGCCTGTATAAAATTGGGCCGCTTGCATACGCGCAGGCGACGTCGTAGCCTGAGCCGCCGAAGCTGTCGGCGAGCAGGCGGTAGGGATTTACGGCTGCCCATTTTGCCACGGCGGCCACCAGGGTGCTGCTGGTGCCGAGTCCCCAGGCGCGGGGGAAGTCGGTGCGGGTTTGTACGGCGGCGTTTGGTTCATTTGTCAGAAAGTTGGGGTTTTGTTGCCGGGCTGCTTGCAGCAGTTTTTGCAATTTTGCTGCGGTAGTCGGGTCGTTGGTTTCCCGGACTTCGAAATCGCGCAGGCTGATGGTTGCTTCCAGCCAGCAGTGGCCCTGTTCCTCCAGGGCGCGCCAGTGGAGACAACCGGTTGGAGCGCTTGTTTGCGCGTGCAGCGACTGCCCCCGTTGCACCGGCACAGCCAGCGCCAGCGCGCCGTCGAGTACGGCATATTCCCCGGTGATCAGCAGTTTGCCGCGGGCGTAGGTTTCGAACAAGACCTTTGTCACTTAGTGTGCGATAATTTCATCCAGAAACAACCAGGCGCCGTTGCCTTCGCCGGCTGCGCCGGCTGGGATTGGGCCGTAATTTTTGGCCAGCACTTTCAGGTATCGGCCGCGCGCGCCGGGCGTAGCAATTCGCACGTTTTCCACCGATACCCCTTGTAGGGCGTCGGCGTCCAGGTCCTGCCGAGCTGTTGCGGTGAAATTTTTTCCATCTTCCGACACCCACACTTCCACGCTGCGCGGCGGGTAGATCCAGGAGGCTTTTGCATTCATAAAATGGGTGCTGATGCTGTCAATCGCAACTGTTTGCCCCAGATCAATGACGGGATCCAGGTCATAGCCGGCCAGTCCCACCCATTTGCCCCAGCTTCGGGCGCCGCCTGTGGCGCCGTTGGTGAGGGCGTAAGTTTCGCCGCCGGTGTACTGCACGGGTTGTTTGGACAGCGTGTAGGGTTTGCCGCTTGCTTTGTGCAGGTTTATGTCGGCGCGGAGTGTGGCGCCTTGTTTTTTCCCTTGGTAAAAAGCGGCGGCCTTGACGGTCACGCTTTTTTCAATCGCGAAGGGTTCGAGGTACAGCGCGCTTTTTTTATCCGGCTCGCTGCCGTCGAGGGTATAGCGAACTTCGAGCAGGGGCAGTGCGGCGCGCAGGCTTACTTTGCCGGTATCATACGCTGCGCTGACGTCGTAGAACGCCCGGGAATAAGTGCTGCCCAGCATATCGAGTCGGGTGAAATGCGTGAGCATGCGGGTGGCGAAATCCGCCCAATTTCGGAGTTCTTTGGGTGACCAGGTTGCTTCTGCCAGGGCGATTGCCCGCGGATAGGCCATATACTCTACATAATCGGCGCGCTCCATGTATTCCGTCCAGACATTTCCCTGAGCGCCGAGGATGTGCTTTGCCTCTTCTGCCGAGAGTTCTGTCGGTATTGGTTCGTAGCTGTACGCCTTTTGGAGCGTGGTGAATCCGCCGATGGCCACCGGCTCCGTTTCCGGGTCGCTCTGGTAGTGATCCAGGTAGCAATGCGAGCCGGGCGTCATGATGGCGTCGTGGCCGGATTTGGCGGCGGCGATGCCGCCCTCGATGCCGCGCCAGCTCATAACCGTGGCGCCCGGTGCGAGTCCGCCTTCCAGGATTTCATCCCAGCCGATGATTTTCCGGCCTTGTTTTGCGAGGATATTTTGCACCCGGCGGATGAAATAACTTTGCAGTTCGTGCTCATCTTTCAGGCCTTCCTCCTGGATTCGTTTTTGGCATTTTGCGCAGGCTTTCCAGCGTTCTTTCGGGCATTCATCGCCGCCGATGTGGATATATTCGCTGGGGAAAAGCGCGCAGACTTCCGTGAGCACGCCTTCCAGGAATCGGAACACCTCGTCGTTGCCGGCGCAATAAACGTCGTCAAAGATGCCCCATTTGGTAGCCGCCTCATACGGGCCGCCGGTGCAGCCGAGTTCCGGGTACGCGGAGAGGGCGGCCAGCGAGTGCCCGGGCAGTTCAATTTCCGGGATGATGGTGACGAATCGTTCTTTGGCGTACTGCACGATTTCCTTAATTTCCATTTGGGTGTAGTACCCGCAGTACCGCGTGCCGTCGAAGCGGTGCGGCTGGTCGTTGTAGTGTCCAATCAGCGTTTCTTTGCGGCAGGAAGCCACCTCCTGCAGTTTGGGATACTGGTTGATTTCGATACGCCAGCCTTGGTCTTCGGTGAGATGCCAGTGGAAGCGGTTCATTTTGTGCATAGCCAGCAGGTCAATGTAGCGCTTGATGAAGGCGACGGGAAAATAGTGTCGGCCCACATCGAGGTGCATGCCGCGGTAGGAAAAACGGGGATAGTCGTACACCGTGCAGGTAGGGGCGGTCCAGGAAAAATTTTCCGGTGCGCGGCTATAGTTAAAGAGTGGCGGAAAGAGTTGCCGCAGCGTTTGAACCGCATAAAAAGCGCCGGCGGCGGAGCGGGCGCGCACGGTGATATGCTGGATGGTAATTTCCAGCCGGTACCCTTCCGGATGGCTGATGGTATCGTCCTCGATAAAATAGACGGCATTTTCGGCGAGGCTTTTGAGCGACCGTTTGTAGGGTTGGGCGACGAGGGCGTATTTGGTGGAGGACTGCGCCAGCGCCATAAAAGCCTGTGCGACGACTGCCCAGTCTGGTTTGTTATCCGGGTAATAAATGCGGGTATCCGGTTTCAGAACAAATTGGCTTTGGCCGGTTTGCACGGATACCGGTTGCGGGACGATTTGGAGAACCGTTTTGTTGTTTTGCGACCACAAGGAGAGGGGCAAAAGCAGCAGCAGCAAGAGGCGTGGCAACATGATAAAGAAAATTGAGAAGTTACAGCGCAGGAGCGCCGATCCGTTTCGCGTCCGAAAGGTACAGCACACATTTCATATTCTCCCGGCGCAGGGCGCTGTTTGTCCGCCCATGCTTCATTCGATCCCCTGATCCGGAACTTTACCCGGCACCCCTTTGAAGTAATTCCAGATATACGCCAAATCCTGCTCCTCGTCGCCGGTGGGATAGAACGGTTCCGGATCGAAGTGCACCTCTTTTTTGCCCCAATCAAACGTGCAAAGCAGAATCGGCACGCCGGCCAGCCGGGCGATATGGTAAAAACCGGTTTTGAAGCGCGCCACTTTTTTGCGGGCGCCCTCCGGCGAGATGACCAGGTGCATCCGGGGCTCGCGTTCGAAGGCCTCGACAGTAGCCGCTACGAAATTGTTCTTTTGGGTTCGGTCCACCGGAATACCGCCCAGCCAGCGGAAGAAAAAGCCGAAAGGCGGGCGGAAGAGCGTGTGTTTGCCGACATAGTTGGCGTGGAGTCGGTATGCGCTGTTGACCAGCGCGCCCACCGGAAAATCCCAGGCGGAGGTATGTGGCGCGACGGCCATGACGAATTTTGGCAGGTCGTACCGGTATTTGCCGGTTACTTTCCAGCCCCAGAGTTTGAGAATACAAGCGGAGAGATAGTGGAACATAAGCGAAACAGCAGTTTGCGGATGGCAAAATTCAGATTGCTTTTCAGCGGAGTTTTTCCGGATTGTCTTTGGCAAACGCGGCCCAGCCGCTGTACGTTTTGCGGCCTGTTTGCGTGGGGGAGGCCTGAAAATGGTGGCAGACGGCGGCGGCCAGCGCGTCGGTCGCGTCAAAATATTTTTCCTGGAACTTGCGGTGCAGGATATTTTCGAGCATACCGGCCACCTGTTCTTTCGAGGCGTTGCCGTTGCCGGTGACGGCGCGTTTAATTTTTTTTGGCATATATTCTGTGATGGCCAGTCCGTTTACCATACCGGCGGCGATGGCCACGCCCTGTGCGCGCCCGAGTTTGAGCATGGCTTGCACATTTTTTCCAAAAAAAGGCGCTTCGATGGCCATTTCTGCCGGCGAATATTGTTGGATGATATCCTGAACCTGTTCAAAAATATAACGGAGTTTGTCCGTATGCGCCTCGCTGATGTGCGTAAAGGTCAGTACGCCAATTTCAATCACCTGGATATGCTTTGCATCGGCGTCAATAATCGCAAAACCCAGCACATTCGTGCCCGGGTCTATTCCTAATATGCGTTTAGATGGCGGTGCGGACATGGGTGTAAATCTGTCAATCAGGCGACAAGGTTGTTTAAAATTATTGGTTTTTCCAAAAACAATCATTCCAAAAGCGTACAAATAGCATTTTGCAACCGGCGATTTGCTACCTTTGCGGCCCGAAAGCACCCGCGCCCGAAGCCCCGGATTTTCTGTGGCGACCGTCATTTTGTCGCCCCAAACGATATTTTATATACCACTCAAATTCAGCGAATTAGTCAGCACAATGGAAAAGATTGGAATTTTAGGCGCAGGGTCTATGGGAAGCGGGATTGCACAGGTTGCCGCTGCGGCCGGCCACGAGGTAATTATATGCGATAACATCACGACCGCGTTGTCGCGGGCCGGGAAGAAGATCCAGGAGTCGCTGAAAATTGTGGTGGAAAAAGGGAAAATGAGCGACGCCGACGCCTACTCGCTCTTTAGCCGGATCGCATTCACCGATCACATGAGCGACTTTAGCGAATGCACCCTGGTTATCGAAGCGATAGTCGAGGAGCCGGAGGCCAAGCAGATTGCGTTTAAAAGCATGGAGGCGGTTGTCTCGGCGGATACCATTTTGGCCAGCAACACCTCTTCACTCTCCATTGCTGCGATGGGCGCCCAGCTTAAGCGCCCCGAACGCATACTGGGTATCCACTTTTTCAATCCTGCGCCGTTGATGCGCCTCGTAGAAATCATTCCGGCGGTACAGACGGACCCTGCCGTGACGCAGCGCGCGCGCAAGCTGATAGATACTTGGGGAAAAAATACCGTGCTGGCAAAAGATACGCCCGGGTTTATCGTAAACCGGGTGGCGCGCCCTTTTTACGGCGAGGCTTTGCGCATACTCGACGAAGGGATTGCGGATGTGCCGACGATAGATTGGGCGATGCGCGAAATCGGCGGTTTTCGGATGGGCCCTTTCGAGCTTATGGATTTTATCGGAAATGACATCAACTACACCGTCACGGAGACCGTTTTTAAAGCGTTTTATTACGATCCGCGCTACAAGCCCTCTTTCACCCAAAAGCGCTTGGTGGACGCACTCTACTACGGCCGCAAAACCGGTCGTGGATTCTATGATTACCGGCCCGACGCCGTCGCACCGGAACCCGTTCGCGACCACGATCTCGGCCGCGAGATCACCAGTCGGATTCTGGCGATGCTCATCAATGAAGCCGCCGAAGCGCTCTATCTCCGAATCGCAACCCGTGAAGATATTGATCGGGCGATGACGAACGGCGTTAATTATCCCAAAGGCCTGCTGGCCTGGGCCGACGAAATCGGGATTGAAAACATCGTGGGCAAACTCGACGCGCTGTACGTAGAATATCTCGAAGACCGATACCGCTGCTGCCGACTGCTCCGAAAAATGGTGCGGGAGGAAAAACGGTTTTATGAATAGTTGTATGTCGCCGCTTGAAATTTTTCACCGTATGTTCGACAACGACCCGTTCAGCCAATGGATGGGTATGGAACTCGTGTCTATTGGTCGCGGCGCCTGCACACTCCGGATGCAAGTGCGCAAAGAAATGCTGAACGGATTCGGCGTGGCGCACGGCGGCATCACGTTCTCGCTGGCGGACAGTGTTTTTGCATTTGCTTGCAACTCTCAGGGCCGTCACGCTGTTTCAATTCACTGTACCATCGAACACGTGGCGCCGGTACGGGAAGGCGATGTGCTCACCGCCACGGCGCAAGAAGAGAATTTGGGGAACAGCCTGTCTAATTATGCGATCCGGGTAGAAAAAGCGGACGGCACGCCCGTGGCTTTTTTCCGGGGGGTGGCTTTTAGGAAAAAAGACGCGTGGGAATAACGCTCCGTCCCACATAATTCCTTAATACACATTAGGCACGCTTTTTGTCGCATACCCGACAAAAAACCGGTGCGCGCCGCCCGGAATAATCTAACATACTAATTTAATGTTTTTGCTATGAACGTCTTTCGGGCCGCTCTTGTTATTTTTTGGGGAACATCCCTGCCTGCCGCCGCCTGGGCGCTGTCCGGCGGGCCTATTCAGGCTACCCTTTCCACATCGGCGGCCACCTGTGCCGGTAAAAACGACGGGCAGATACAGATGTCCTTGTTGATGGGTGCGACGCCGGCCAGTTATCAATGGCAAAATACGCTAACCGGCTTGTCCGGCAGCGGAGCGCTGATCGGCTCGATGCCGATGGGTACGATTACAGGCCTCTCGGCCGGGCCGTATCAGATCACCTTGACCGATGCGGCGGGCATGGACACTGTGCTGAGCGCAAGCGTGTCGGAGCCGTTGCCGTTGTCTGCCACCCTGCAGGTTATTTCCAATTACAACGGATTTCAGGTTGCCTGCGCTGACGGCTCGGATGGGCGCGCGCAGTCCTTTGTCAGCGGCGGTACGCCTCCCTACAGTTACCTTTGGTCTTCCGGCGAAACGGCCAGCCTGGCCATTGCCCTGCAGCCCGGTTTGGCGAGTCTCGAAATTCGGGACGCCCAGCAGTGTCCCGCTTTTTTGAGCGCCCTGCTTGCTGCTCCGCCGCCGATTGCGGTTTCGCTGGACGTAGAAAGCGAAAGGTGTTTTGGAGAAAACAACGGTCGCATTGAAATAAAACAAACCTCTGGCGGCCTGCCGCCCTATTCATTTCGATTAAACGGCAGTCAGCCGAGTTATCAGTCTGTTTGGGAAAACCTGTCTCCGGACACCTATTTTTTGACGGTTATTGACGGCAACGGCTGCGAAAAGCCGGAGGGAATCGTGTTGCCAATCGGCATCGAATTTATTTTCGACGCTGGTCCCGACCAGCAAATCTTCACAGGCGATACCCTGTATGTATCTTTTTCTGCCGACCGGCCAGTGGAGACCCTGACATTTTTTCCGCCTGATGGTGTTTTCTCAAGCGGCGACGATGCAGTGCTTTTTCCGCGATTCAGTACGGAGTACCGGATTGTTGCGCGGGACGCGGATGGTTGTGCGGCCGAGGACGTACTGCAAGTCACGGTGAGTCGCCGGCGCGATATTTTTGTACCCAACGCGCTTATGCCAGACGCTGCCTTGAGTGCGAACCGATTCTTTACGTTGTATAGCAGCGGCGGTGTGCGCGCGATCGAACTGCTTCAGGTATTCGACCGGCAGGGCCGTACGGTTTTTGAAAAGCGGAATTTTCCGCCGGATCAGCCATCCGCCGGTTGGGACGGCCGCATGGATGCCGAGGAGGCGCCTGTCGGCGTGTACTTCTGGCACGCGCTCGTTCAGTACACCGACGGTCGGGTAGAAAAGATGACGGGCGATGTGACCCTCTTGCGGTAAGCGCCGAGGCTATTTAGCAGTTTGGCGGCGTGGTTTGGCGGCAGTTACCTTTTTCTTTGGCGGCGGTTTTTCTCCCACGAAAATTTGCACAGCCAGCGGCGCGAGTTTCAGCGCAATAGAATATTCCCGGCCGTGCGCGGCTTTCTTCGCGGCTTTCAGCGGCCCGTTTGTAACGCCGCTCCCGCCGAAGCGCGGATCGTCGCTGTTGAGCGCTTCCGTCCAGACGCCTGGGTAAGGTACCCCAACGGTATATTCTTCAATTGTATTGGTGTAAAAGTGGCAGATTACCAGCAGCATCTTGTCGTCCGGGTCGCCTTTGCGCAAATAGGCCAGGACGCAATTTTCTGTATCGTCGCCGCTGATCCATTCATAGCCTTCGGGGGAAAACTGATTTCGCCAAAGGGCGGGTTGCGCGGCATAGAGTTCGTTCAGGGCTTTCACCCAGGCTTTTACACCCTTGTGATAGTCGTACTGCAGTAATTCCCACACGACTCCGCGGTCGTGGCTCCATTCTGTTGTTTGGCCGATTTCTCCGCCCATAAACAGCAGCTGGGCGCCGGGATGCGTCCATTGTTGGCCGAACAGTGCGCGCAGATTGGCAAATTTCTGCCACTCATCGCCCGGCATTTTATATAAAAGTGCGGCCTTCATGTGTACCACCTCATCGTGGCTGAGCGGCAGCATAAAGCGCTCCGAGAAGGCATAGACCATGGAAAACGTGATCTCATTTTGATGCCAGCGGCGGTAAATAGGCGGGCGTTTGAAATAGTTGAGCGCATCGTGCATCCAGCCCATCATCCATTTCTGGTCGAAACCCAAGCCGCCTTCCCAGACTGGCCGGCTGACGCCGGGATAGGCGGTGCTTTCCTCGGCGATTGTTTCCACGCCGGGAAATTCTTTATGCACCGTGTCGTTGAACTCGCGGAGCAGGGAGACGGCCTCGAGATTTTCCCGTCCCCCGAACACATTGGGTATCCATTCGCCTTCTTTGCGCGAGTAATCGAGGTATAGCATGGAGGCGACGGCATCCACCCGGAGGCCGTCGGCATGATAGTAGTCGAGCCAAAAAAGCGCATTGCTGATGAGGAAGGCGCGCACTTCGTTGCGGCCGTAATCGAATACGTAGCTGTTCCAGTCGGGATGATACCCTTTTCGCGGGTCGGCGTATTCGTACAAATGCGACCCGTCGAACAGGTACAGTCCGTGGATATCGCCGGGAAAATGCGACGGCACCCAGTCGAGGATCACGCCGATTCCCGCCTGGTGAAAGGCGTCAATGAGAAACATCAGGTCTTCCGGGGCGCCAAACCGGCTGGACGGGGCGAAGTACCCGGTTACCTGATAGCCCCAGGAGGGGAAATACGGGTGTTCCATCACCGGCATGAATTCAACGTGCGTAAAGCCCATTTCCTGCACGTAGGGTACCAGTTCTGTTGCGAGTTCGCGGTAATTCAGGGAGCGATTGCCGTCCTCGGGCAGTTTTTTCCAGGAGCCTAGGTGCACCTCATACACTGAATAGGGTTTGGGCTTGTCGGCCTGGGCGGCGCGGTCGCGGAGCCAGGACTGGTCGTTCCAGCTGTACTCCAGCGGCCACACGATCGAGGCGGTACGGGGCGGCGCTTCCCAGCGCAGCGCGTAAGGGTCGCCTTTGTCCAGGCCTGCGCCGTTGTGCATCGTGACGTGGTATTTATATACCGTGCCTTTTCCCAGTCCGGGAATAAAGCCCTCCCAGATACCGCTTTTGTCCCAACGGGGCAGCAGTTCGTGTTTTTGGGCATCCCAGCGGTTAAAGTCGCCGGTTACCGACACTTTTTTGGCGTTGGGCGCCCAAACGGCAAAGTACACCCCTGGTTCGCCATCTACGACTACCGTGTGGCTGCCGAATTTGCGATACAGGCGGAAATGGGCGCCGCGCTGCAGGAGCGCGATATCGTAGTCGGAGAAGAGGGAGTAGGGATGGACGAACATTTTGGATTGCGGATTTCGGATATACCTGAAAGAGGGTAATTATTGATTGCGAGGGGTAAAATAGGGACTATTTGGGAATAGCGGGGTATAGTTGGCACAGTTTTGGGTAAAATAATTTAGCGATATTATTTTAATCTGTGTTCACCCAAATGTTTCCCGTATGTCTCCTGTATCTACACACGCCTATTTGGCGCAATTCTCCTTATTTTCAGGTTTAAGTCCGCAGGAACTAGAGTTTCTGGCGGGGCGTTCCGAGCTCGTAAAGGTTCAGCGGGGCGCCTTTATTTACCTTGCGGATGCGCCGAGTAATTTTATTGGGCTGCTGATCAAAGGCAGCGTCAAGATTAGCGTATTTACGGAGGATGGGCGCGAGCTCATCAAGCACGTGGTGCATCCGAACAACATTTTTGGCGAGTTGTGCCTTGCCGGGGAGACCGAGCGTCCGGATTTTGCCGGCGCCATGCACGAGGATGTGTGGTACGTTCGGGCGCCATTGGAGGTATTTAGCAAGTTGATGCAGCAAAACGCGGACTTGACGGCTGCGGTCATCCGGCGTTTAGGCGAGCGGTTGCGTCGGGCTGAGAAGCAGTGCGAGTCCCTTATTTTGAAGGACGTGCGCACCCGGATTGTTGAGTTTTTGAAAGAAAACGCGGATAGTCGCGGTCGGCAGGTGGGGTTGGAGACGATGATTAAGCACAGTTTGACCCAGCAGGACATTGCGAATTTGGTTGGCGCCAGTCGCCAGACTGTAGCAGCCATTTTGAACGAGCTTCGCAAATCCAACCTGATTTACTTCAACCGCAATACGATATTGATTCGCGATTTGGAGAAATTGAATTAGTGCCGCATCCAGCCAACGGCTGGACGCGGCACGAGCGATTGATCTACTCCCCGTTCATACTGAGGATCTTAATTTCCACGCGTTGATTTTCGCTGCGGCCTTCCGGCGTTTCGTTGCTGGCGATGGGGTATCGTTTGCCGTATCCTTTATATTTCACCCGTTCGAGGGGGATACCTTGTTTATTGAGCCAGATTGCGACTGCTTTTGCGCGGTTGGCGGACAGTTCGTCTGCGAATTCGGTAGAGGGCCGGTTATTGGTATGGCCGCCGATTTCGACGAATACATCGGGATTTCCTTTGAGGAAGGTCAGCACCTCTTCCAGTGCCGGCGTGCTGGCTTCCGTAATATCGTACTTATTGGCCTCGAAGTAAATTTTATTGAGCCGGATGATATCGCCCTTTTTGATTTTGGAGCGGTCAATTCCGCTTTTGGGCGCTTCCGCCGTTACGATCGGTTTGGCGGGCGGCTGGGGTTTGCCGGGACTTGGTTTCGTCGGCGGCGTTTCCGGTTCATTTTGTACCGTTGGCACAGGCGGGACCTTGGGTTTGCAGGGTACTTGCCGGATGGGCGAGGCATTGTCCATCAGCACATTGCCGTTGTAGGGAAACAGAATCGGCGTTTTAAAATACGCTTCAAACGTCAGGTAAGCATAGCTGCCGTTTTTCGGCTGAAAACGCATCATATAGCCCAGCCAGCGGGTATTTGTTACTACGGATGTTTCGTATAGCAATTCCCGCTTATCGCAATAACCCATACCGCCCCAGACCAGAATTTTGGCCGGTGTGGCGTAATTCACCTCCTCCTGGGTCGTCCGGCTCAGGCTGATGTACTCTTCCGCGCGGCACAGATCAATCGTAAACTCGTAACATTTTCCTTGTTCCATCGGCCGGCTGAGCCGCTGTCCGAGCGACTCCCAGGTATCGTTATCGCGGACGACCAGGCCGACGTACGACACCCCATTGGAGGGTGTTTTTGCAACCTGAAAGCTCCCCGGCTGGATATCGGGCGGACTTTCATCGGAGCGACCGCAGTTGTACCAACCCTCCGGCGCTTCGCAGCACTTGGGTTCGTCTTCGAACGACGGATTGACCAGTAGAATAGGTTCTTCATCCTGCGCTGCCAGGCAAAACGGAAGCGCCAACAGTAAACAAAGCCCCCCGGCTCGATTCAAAAAGTTCATAGTACGTTTTGTATGAAAAGCGGGCGCCTGAAGCGGCGCGCTTTTATTCAACAACATGGACGTTAATAACGCAAAAAAGTCGTGTTTTGATATGAGCGCTTGACCAAAACATCATTTTTGGCCAAGCGCTCCGCGCTGTATCGCCGGTATTTCCTATCCGCTGAAAGCGTCCAGGCCGGTGATATCATGTCCGGTAATCAGCAAGTGGATATCGTGCGTTCCTTCGTAGGTCAGCACCGTTTCCAGGTTCATCATGTGGCGCATCACGGGGTATTCGTTGGTGATGCCCATGCCGCCGTGTATTTGGCGGGCTTCGCGGGCGATTTCCAGGGCCATCATCACGTTGTTGCGTTTGGCCATGGAGACATGCGCCGGCGTCATTTTACCTTCGTTGGCCAGCGTACCCAGGCGCCAGACCAAGAGTTGGGCTTTCGTGATTTCCGTGATCATCTCCGCCAGTTTTTTCTGGGTGAGTTGGAAACCGCCGATAGGCCGTCCGAATTGAATCCGTTCTTTGGAATACCGGAGTGCCGAATCATAGCAATCGAGCGCTGCGCCGATCACACCCCAGGCGATACCGTAGCGCGCCTTGGTGAGGCAGGTGAGCGGGCCGCGCATGCTGGAGACGGCCGGGAGGACATTCTTTTTGGGTACCCGCACGTCTTCGAAGACCAGTTCGCCTGTGATAGAGGCGCGCAGCGACCATTTGCCATGGATTTCCGGGGCAGAGAAGCCCTTCATATCCTTTTCCACGATCAGGCCGCGGATTTTACCCTCTTCGTCGCGGGCCCACACGACGGCGATATCGGCTACCGGCGAGTTGGTGATCCACATTTTGGCGCCGTTGAGGATATAGGCGTCGCCGTCGTCCTTGATATTGGTGGTCATGCCGGCGGGATTAGAGCCGTGATCCGGTTCTGTGAGGCCGAAACAGCCGATCAGTTCACCGGAAGCCAGTTTGGGGAGATAGTGGCGTTTTTGTTCTTCCGAGCCAAATTTATAAATTGGGTACATGACCAGCGAGCCTTGTACGGAGGCCATGGAGCGCACGCCGGAGTCGCCCCGTTCCAGTTCCTGCATGATGACCCCGTAGGCGATCTCGTCCATGCCGCCGCAGCCATATTCGGCCGGCAGGGAGGGGCCGAAAGCGCCGATTTCCGCCAGGCCTTTGAACAAGTGCGTGGGGCAGGCGGCGCGGTTGGCGTAGTCTTCGATGATCGGCGACACCTCCGATTTGACCCATTCGCGCACGGCGTCGCGGGCGAGCAGGTGTTCGGGGGCGAGCAGATCGTCCACGAGATAATAATCATGGTGTTGGTAGCGATCCTCCCGGGCGGTGCGGGGAGCGTGCTGGGTATCTGTAGCGTTCGTTTGCATAGCGTAGCGCTTAAAAGAATGGTTAGGAATTGCAGTGGCAAAGGTAAACAATCTTTTGCCTCGCAGGTTGACTCCGGGTTGTGCGCCAAATAATATTTTAAATTTGTGTAAACAAAATCCCTGAACTAAAATTTGATTTGGGTTTTTAGCGTACTGCTTTTGTGGGCTGCTACCATGCCCAGTCGTCCATACCTTCCAATGGTTCGGTTTTGATGCTCCGTTTGGTGGCCACGCGTTGTTTTTGACGTTCGAGCACGAGGCGGGCGAGGCCCAGGTTCGGGGGTTCGGGGGCTGCGGGGTCTAGTACCGGTCGGATTTTTTCTTCCAGTACGTCCATACGATAGAGCATACTAAAGAGGTATTCCGGCTGGGTTTCGAGCATTTGGGCGATGCGTTCGGCGAGCGCTGCCAGCAGGTCTGCTTCGGATTGGGCGGTTTCCGCTTCGGTCAGGTCGAAATCTTGTTTAACCAGCGCCGAAGTTTGGCGCAGCGATTCGTCGGTCATGGATTGGTCGTTTTATATGGCCTCCCGGCGTCTTTCTTTTGCTGCTTTGATTCCCCGGCTTTGAAATGCTGCGTACAGGGCCTCGTACATAGTTTCCATATTTGGGGCGTGGTGCTCTCCGAGGGTCCACCAGGAAATATTCACTTCCAGATCGTCCCGGCTGATGCCAGTTACGGACACGCCGGTCGGGTGGTTTTCCAAGCGCCAGGGGCATTTTTCGGCGGCTGCTTCTACTGCTTCGCGCACGCGTTGAAGGTCGCTGTCCGCTTCCAGCAGCACCGATATATTCGATTGCACTTCCGAGTTGTGCGTAATTTTTTTAATCGCGCCTTCGGTCATTTTGCTGTTGGGGATCACGATGGTTATGCCTTGGCTGGTTTTGAGCACCGTGCTGAATATTTGAATTTCGGTCACCTGCCCGGTTAGGCCATTTACCGTGAGCAGATCGCTGATTTTATAGGGTTTGAATAGCAGGATCAGCACCCCGCTGGCAAAATTCCCGAGGCTGCCTTGCAGTGCGAGGCCGACGGAAAAGGCGACGGCGGAGAAGACGGCAATGAAAGAGGTTGTTTCCAGGCCGACCGATCCGGCTACCACCAGCAAAAGCGCCACCTTCATGGCCACGTCCACTAGGGAGGCAAAAAAAGGTCGCAGGCTTTCGTCCACGTTTCGCATCTGCAAAAAGGCCGCAAAAGCGCGCGATAGTCGCCGGATGATCCACAGTCCGGCCACAAGCATGACGACAGCCGTCAGCACTTTCGGGCCGTAAATCCAGGCAAAATCTGTGAGGTACTGAACATACGTTTTTGGTTCCATAATCGTTTAAAATGTTTAAAACAAGGTGAAAAATTTGGATGATGCGCCGATAAGACCAAGTCTGGAATATAAACGCGTGCAAAAATCTTAAAAAAAGTCAAATGTGTAGCGAAATTTGTCCGAAAATACTTAGGCTTCACAAAAAGAAAAAAGCAATCAATTCGTCCGAAAACAAACATTCATTCATGAGAATTTTATTCGCAACCCTGTTGCTATTCACGGCAGGCTTGGCCTGTACCCCCAAAGTCGGATCCAAAATCGGCGCCGGCCCCATCGCCCCCGACACACCAGAACGCTATGACAGTATCGGCAAACCGCTTATCGGCGAAGAAGCGCAACCGATAGCAGAATACGACCTGCTGGACGGCGTGGACGTCCGGCCCGAAGACGCCGCCGCCGAAGACACCCTGCCGGCCTACAACCCCTCGCACACCTTTGAACACGACCTGATCCACACCAAGATCAATATCCGGTTCGATTGGGAGAAAAAACACGCGCTCGGAAAAGCCACGCTGACGCTCCGCCCCTGGTTTTACAGTACGGACCGCCTGACGTTGGACGCTAAAAATTTTGATATCCACAGCATCCGCTTTGAAGGGCAAAACACGACCCTGCCGTACGATTACGACAAGGAAAAGCTGGTCATTCAGTTGGGTAAAACGTTCACCCGCAACGACGAATACAAAATCGCAATCGAGTACACCGCCAAACCCGACGAGCGCGAAAACATCAGTGGGAGCGCAGCGATCCTCAGCGACAAGGGTCTCCATTTTATCAATGCCGACGGATCGGACCTGGGTAAACCCAAACAAATCTGGACGCAGGGCGAAACAGAGGCCAATTCCTGTTGGTTCCCGACCGTGGACAAACCCAATGAACGCTGCACGCAGGAGATGTATATTACGGTGGATAACCAATACGTCACGCTTTCCAACGGTGTTTTGGTGTCTTCTACCAAAAATGCAGACGGATCCCGCACCGACTACTGGAAAATGGATAAACCCCACGCGCCGTATCTGTTTATGATGGCCATTGGCGAATTTGCCGTCGTAAAAGACAAATGGCGCGATGTCGAGCTCAGCTACTATGTGGAGCCGGCATACGAAGCCTACGCCAAGGATATTTTCCCATACACCCCGGACATGCTGGAGTTTTTCTCTAATAAACTTCAATACCCGTACCCCTGGCCAAAATACGCGCAGGTGGTCGTGCGCGACTACGTCAGCGGCGCGATGGAAAATACCTCCGCCGTCATTTTTGGCGAATTTGTGCAAAAAACAAAACGCGAACTGCTCGACGACCACCTCGGCAACGAACGCATTGTCGCGCATGAAATGTTCCACCACTGGTTCGGCGACCTGGTCACCACCGAAAGCTGGGCAAACCTCACCCTGAATGAGGGCTTTGCCAACTACTCCGAGTATCTCTGGTTCGAACACAAATACGGCAGGGACGTTGCCGACGACCACCTCCGCAACGAACAGGAGGGCTACCTGTATTCCATGATGAATGGCGGTCACCCGCTGATCCATTACGGCTACGATAACCGGGAGTCTATGTTCGACGCGCACTCCTATAATAAAGGCGGATGCGTGCTCCATATACTCCGCAAATACCTCGGCGACGATGCGTTCTTCGCCGGCCTGAATCGCTACCTGACGAAGCACGCCTACACGGATGTGGAGGCGCACGAATTGCGCATGGCGTTCGAGGAGGTGAGCGGACAAGACCTGAACTGGTTCTTCAATCAGTGGTATTTTAAATCCGGACATCCGCAACTGGCTATTTCCTACGACTGGGATGCCGCGACGAAAAAGGCCGCCGTGCGCATCGAACAGCAACAGGAGGGCGCCGATGTGCCGCGGGTATTCCAGGTTCCGCTGGCCGTGGATATCTACGACGCCGGCGGCAAGGCCCGCCGCGAGCAAATCGTGCTGACCAAACGCGCGCAAACATTCCAGTTCGACGCGCCCGTCAAGCCCGCCCTGATCAATGTGGACGCGGAGAAGGCGCTGCTTTGCGAAAAAGAAGACAACCATACAACCGAGGAATGGATTTTCATGTACCGCCATGCGCCGTTGTACCTCGACCGGATGGAGGCGATCGAAGCGCTGTTGCAAGGCGACGACCCCGAGCTGGAAAAAATACTGACCGATGCCCTGACTGATCCCTCCGCACCGATTCGCCTCAAAGCGCTGGGGAAAGCGGAGACGTCCAAACCAGCCATCGCCGCGCAAGTCGCCAAGTTGGCGCAATCCGACGCCGACCCTGGCGTGCGCGCATACGCCATCGAGCGGCTGGGTAAGGTCGCGGATATGAAATACCGGACAATTTTTGAAAACGGACTTCAGGCCGATCAACCGTACAGTGTGGTTGGCGCATCCCTGAGCGCCTTGGTAAAAATTGATCCGGCAGCGGCCGTCACAGCCTCTGCCGCCCTGCAAAACGACGAGAGCGAAGCGATTATCCTCGCCTTGGGATCGCTGTACGCTAGCCACCCCCAAGCCGGTCTCCTGACCTGGTTCGAACGCAGCGGCAAAAAACTGGATTACATGAACGCGTTCTCGTTTTTCGATCACTACCGGAAATACCTGACGCAACTCAACGACCCGGAAGCGCTTGAGACGGGCATCAATAATTTTGCCACGACCGCCCTGGATGCTGCCACCAGTCCGTTCCGTCGCTTCGGCGCCACCAAGGCGATCGCCGACCTCCGGACAGACTACCGCGAGCGGGGCGATGCGGAAAAGGCGCAGGCGCTCAGTGATTTGATTGCGAAAATCCGCGATCAGGAAACCGACCCAACGCTGAAAATGTATTACGATATGTTTTGAGGCGCGCGGGTGATGCGCTTAGCGGCCGTCGAAGCCGAACGATGTTTTGAATGGATGCCTGTTTTTTTGAAAAACAAAAAAAGGGGCATCCATTTATTATTTTGTCCTGCTGCCTGGTGGTCAAAACTGAATGGAATCATGGCGAACGATCACCATGCAGCACTTTTGCTTTTTCCTGCACCTTACCTAAAACGGTCTGCCTGATGACAATTAACCCAGCCTCGGATGCCATACTGAACGGATGCCGTTGCGGCAACCTGCAGGCACAACAGCAATTGTTCGAACACTACAGCGCATCGCTGTTCGGAGTATGCCTGCGCTATGCCCGCGACCGGCCGGAGGCGCAGGATATCCTTCAAGAGGCATTTCTGGCCATTTTTCGCGATATCCGGCAGTTCAATGGAAACGGAAGCCTGGAGGGCTGGCTGCGCAAAGTGACAATCCGGGCCGCCTTGCAGCACCTGCGCCGTCGCAATCCGCTGCGCTTTGCAGCGGATTATGCAGAATTGCCGCCGCAGACTTTTAATATGTTGCCGGACACGGATTTTCAGCAGGAACATATTCTGCTGCTCGTGCAAGAACTTCCGCCTGGTTACCGCTGTATTTTCAATTTGCGCTGCTTGGAGGATTTTTCCTACGCCGAAATCGCCGCCGAACTCGGTATTGCCGAAAGCAGTGCGCGTTCCCAGTACACCCGTGCCTGCCAACTGCTCCGAAAACGCCTGGAACTGCTTTCACTCCGCGAATTCCGCGACGTGAGCTGAATAATTCAAAAACACCATCAACGCGCTCAAACGCTACAACTATGCAAGAACTCGAAGATTTTTTCCGCAAAAACCTCCAAAACCGATCCGAAAAGCCCGATCAAACCTCTTGGGCCGACATCGCTGCCCAACAGCGCCGCCGAAACTGGCGGCTGAAAGCGCGGAAATATGCGTTGTATATGACGCCCGCCGCTGCCGCACTGGTAATGCTGCTGGTATGGCAGTGGGGAAAACTCCACTGGCAGCCGTCCGCAGTGGAAATGCCGGTGGCAGCGGAAACCCGCGCAGTACCGCCTGATTCGCAAAATTCGGCGCCGACAATCAGCTCCGGGCCGGTAGCAAATGTTATTGCCGCCCCATTGTCGGCCTCTAAAGCCCTTTTTGCGAGCAACCACTGGAAAGATTATCAGCAATGGCCCGAATGGCGCCGGTGCAATACCGTCCGGCCGGAATTGATCAAATTCCGGGCAGAAACCGGACTGGATTATCAAAATCCGGCGTCCGGAAACCGTGTACGCATTCCTGCCGGCGCCCTGGTGCACGCCGACGGCCGTCCGGTGCGGGGCGAAGTAGAGATGCTCTTCTGCGAATACCGGCGCCTGGGCGAGATACTGGCCGGCGGCATGCCGATGCACTACAGCGACGAACGGGGTGAATTTCATTTCAACACGGCCGGTATGTTTGAGGTGCGGGTGGCGCAGCGCGGTGCAGCGCTCCGGATGGCTCCGGGAGCCAATTACGAAGTGGATTTCCTGCCCAGCGCCGACTTGTCGGAAACCAGTCTGTACTACCTCGATGATGCTACCGGCGCATGGCAGTGCACCTCTCCTACGGCATTCGGATCGAGCGCCGAGCGCGGCAATTTGCCCCCGACGGTGACGGAAGAGGCCGTACGCAGGGAAAATGCCCGGAACGAACGCTATGACGGCAAATGCCTGCCGACGGGTTTCCAATATCCTTCTTCTAAATCAAATCCGGTGGAAATGATACAACGCTCGGTGCAAACGGGCTACGATCTCGCCTTTGGTAAAATGGAAATGCCCGCCTGGTTCCGCAAAAATCCGGATCGCCGGCTGGAGGTGTATCTCGCCGGACTGGAGCGCAGCGCGGTGCGCCTGGTGCGCTACCGCGACCGCGATGAAGCGTTTTTTCCGGAGGATATGCAGCGTTTTTACACAGAACTTTCGGCGTTTAAAGACTGCTACTTCGTAAGCGCGGAAGATTCGCTGCCGAAGGACAAGATTGAACGCAGCACTTTTTGGGAAAATATGGTGATTTACCAAACAAGCGGCGTCAATGTGCACATCACGTTATACGACAGCTTGGGTATGATCGAGTTCAATGCCAAACTGGCCAGCAGCGCCGAAAATGCGGCAGAGAAAGGGTTTGATCCCTACAAGATCATGGCCGAATACAAACGCCTGCGCGATAAACGCCAAAATGAGTTGGCGGAAAAAATCATGACGCTGAAAGGATTTATCCAAATGGCGCCGATGTTCCAGAAAGAAGCGGAGTGGTGCATGGATCATACGGACTGGATTGACTGGTTCTATCAAAACCTGCCGGCCATGCGCGTCCGGTACGATGCGCTTGTGCGCGCCGGCATCCCGGAAGACGAAGAAGTTGCCCGCCGCACGTATGCGCAGTGGCTGGAAAAATTGATGGAATTGCAAAAAAATAGAGGCGCCTGGGCACGTGCCCAGGCTGCCAAAACCAATAATTTTGGCTCTACCCTGCGGTTGTCAGGATTCGGGATGTACAATTGCGATCAGATATTCAGATTATCCCGGCGTTTGGAATTCGTGAATGCCGTATTTCAGGACGAGTCCGGTAATTTGATACAGCCCAGCGCCCTGAGCGTGGTGGAGCGCTTGAGCCGGCTGGTGTTCACGCAAAATATCCGGGGTAAAATTTACAAGTTGCCCGGACAGTTGATGGATGTCGTGCTGTATGGAAACAATAAGACCTATTACATTCCCGCCAAAACATACGCCGCGATGAATTTTGACCAGACGGATGCGTCCGGCAGGGTGGTCTTTACGGTACAGGATGTTACGGAGCGGGTACAGACGCCGGGCGCGTGGATGCAGATGTTGGAGTTGTAGGATGTTAGCGCATATTCAGATTTTGATGCTGAGGCAAAACTGAAAAAATTTTATTTTTAACAAGGTGCATTTTGCAGTCGAATGTGGGTGATTCGGCGAAAAAATTAATGCAGTAAAAAACAAAATTGGGCAATTGCAGCCCAGAAATCAAAATTTGAACAAGATCTAAGCCTCCGTGGGTTCGCTTAAACTCTCCAAACGGCAGTGCTCGTTGCGGATACAGGCTGGATCAGGCTCGACATTAGACATACTCTTAGGCAAAATCGCTTATGTTTTTGACCACGATTAGTCCCAGGGCTAGTCTGTTGAAAAAAACATAGAATATCTTTGTGCGTGCTTCGGCGCATGGAAGGGGGGATTTATGCGTGAGAAACACAAATTTCCCCTCTATTTTTCTTTTCGCGAAATGCCAAAGAACTTAATCCGGTTTCTACCCGGAAAAATGTGTACCCTTTTTAATTCGGCGCAGATGTTGTGGGTACTCTGTCGATGCGTAATAATTTTTGAGTCGAACAGTCTGATCACATCTCAGCCCGGTAGATTTATCGCCTGTATGGGAATAGACCCGGATGGGTGCCAAATTTTTTGGAAAAATTCGGCAAAATGTTGGTGATTTTTTTCGGGGCGGAGAGAAAGCGGTTTCTGGAAATGCCGTAGAGACGCGATGCATCGCGTCTCTACCGATGGGGTCGGGACGCCGGCGGATGGCTGGACGCGGGGTTTTAGACGCAATGCATCGCGTCTTTACCGATGGGGCCGGGACGCCGGCGGATGGCTGGACGCGGGGTTTTAGACGCGATGCATCGCGTCTCTACGGACGGCATCGGGGTCAGAATATCTAAAGGCCGGGATGCCGGCGGGTGGTAAAGTTTCTGCCGAAATATAGATAAACCGCAAAGAGGTGGATTTTTCTTGTAAGCGTACCCATGCAAAGTCGCGAAGCGCCAATAAACCTTCCACGCCCCTGCGATGTTACGATATCCTGATTCTGTTTTTATGCAACGATTAAACAATACGCTGCGCCTACTGCCGTTCTTGCTCTGCAGCGCATTGGCGCCCGCTCAAAAAAGCATCCCGTTTATCAAAACCGACCAGCTGACGTATTGGAAAAATGCGGAGACGGACACGGTGCGCGTGCTGAATTTTTGGGCCACCTGGTGCGGCCCCTGCGTAAAGGAACTGCCTGCGTTTGACAGCCTGCAGGCAAAATATGCCGACCAAAAAGTCCAGGTAATATTAATCAGTACCGATTTTCGAAAAAATGTGGAAAGTAAACTCCTCCAATTTATCCAGCAAAAAGGGATCAAGAGTCAGGTGGTTTTTCTCGACGAACGCAATCCCAACGACTTTATCAACCTCGTGGATCCCTCCTGGTCGGGCGCGCTTCCCGCTACGCTGATCCTGTCCGGCCGCAATAAATCTTTTCGCTTCCACGAAGGCGAACTGGAATACGCCGAATTGGAAAAAATGCTCCTTGAAATCCGCTAATTGCCATTCTTTCACGTAACAATACACACATCCTATGAAAAAAACAACCCTTTTCTTCACACTGTTGCTCGCTCTCGTCGGCATGGCTTTCACCTTCGGCAAAGACCACAACGGGTATCATATCGGCGATACCGCCCGCGATTTTAAACTCAAAAACGTGGACGGCAGTATGGTCGGCCTGGCCGATTCCAAAAAAGCGGAGGGCTATGTCGTCGTTTTTACCTGCAACCACTGCCCGTATTCCAAAGCGTATGAAGACCGCATCATCGCGATTCACAAAAAGTATGCAAAAAAAGGCTTCCCGGTAATCGCCATCAACCCGAATGATAAGGACGTGGCGCCCGACGACAGCTTCGAAAAAATGCAGGCGCGCGCCAAAGAGAAAAAATTCGCTTTCGCCTACCTGTACGACGAAACCCAGGAAATTGCAAAAGCTTACGGCGCAACGCGCACGCCGCATGTTTTTCTGTTGGATAAAAATCGCGTTGTTCGCTACATCGGCGCGATAGACGACAACTCGGAAGAGCCCAATGCCGTGAAAGAAAAATACCTCGAAAACGCAATTGACGCCCTGCTGGCCGGCAAAGAAATTGCCGTGAAAGAAACCAAAGCTGTGGGTTGCTCGATTAAGTGGAGCAAGAAGAAATAGTTTTCTAACCTTCCGGGGCAAAAACGCGTCTTTCAATCAGCGCTATGTATCTACACCGAACGGCAAGTATCCTGTTTTTCCTCCTCGGATTGTGCGCAATCCCTGGCGTTTTGCGCGGGCAGTGCGACCGTACCGGCTGGGTTGCCGGCACGGTCGCGGGCTGCGGCTTGCAATTGCTAGACCTGGACAACGGGGGGTTGTTGCTGGCCGTCTCGGGCGCGGACGCGCTGTCGGTCGGCCAAACGATCCGATTCTCTGCAGAATATCTGCCCGCGTCTCCGGCATGCAACAGTACTGGATTACCTGCCGTTTCGCTGTCCTGCGTATCGGATACGCTCCCGTGCGCGGCGGATTTTTACGAGGTGGTGGACGATTTGAACCCCCTGCAATACGAATTTATTGCGGACGTCTATTTGTCTGCCCAGCAGCAATGCCACTGGGATTTCGGCGATGGCGCTACGGCGACGGGTGCGCAGGCGGCGCACACTTTTCCGCAAGCAGGCGAATATACGGTCTGCCTGACGGTTACCGACCCCTTTGGCTGTTCCGCGCAATCCTGTAAAACCGTTTCTGTTTCGGATCAAAACGCCGGTTCCTGCGGGTATGATCTGTCGCTCACCGCTGTGGGCGTCACGCTGTTTGGCGCGCT
>JBEIDF010000007.1:0-44408 GCA_040383605.1 Lewinellaceae bacterium | reverse complement strand
TCGCTAATATGAAAGTCTTTTTCAGCCATACTTCGTTCCTTTTTTTCGCCGTAATTAGTCCCATTACGCCTGCAAAAAGCGCCTTGTCTGGCTAAAAAATCCTTTTCATATTAGCAGAGAATATAATTTTAGACATACTCTAACACGTTTCGTACACGGCAAATTTTCGGCCAAGGCGATAGTCGGCTGTAAAATTGACAGATAAAGGTAAAATTGCGCGAACAAAATAGCAGTTTTTCGTGGTTTGTCCGTCGAATTGACAGATAAATGTGATATTTGCCCTGCCCGACCGTTTGTTCACCTTCAAACGCACCTTGCTTCATGTTGTTTCGTTTTTATCTTGCATGTGCCCTGATTGTACTAGCCGGCGCTTGTGCCGGCCCCAGGAAAACCACGGCGGTTTCCGGGGGCGCCGCGCCTTTTATCTGGGAGAACGCCAATATTTATTTTTTGCTGACCGACCGCTTTTACAACGGCGATCCGTCGAATGACGTGCAATTTGGTCGGACGGCCCAAACCGCGCCGCTTCGCGGTTTCATGGGCGGCGACATCAAGGGTATTACCCGCAAAATCGAGGAAGGGTATTTCGACAAACTCGGTGTCACGGCGATCTGGTTCACCCCGGTGGTGGAACAAATCCACGGCGCCGTGGACGAAGGCACCGGCCTCACCTACGGGTTTCACGGGTACTGGGCGAAAGACTGGACGCGGCTGGATCCGAGTTTTGGATCCGAAGCCGATCTGGCGGAAATGGTGCAAAAAGCCCACCGCCGCGGCATCCGGATTATTCTGGACGTGGTGGTGAACCACACTGGTCCGGCGACCGACCAGGATCCCGTCTGGCCCCAGGACTGGGTGCGCACAACGCCGCAATGCGTGTATAAAGATTATGAAAGCACGGTGACTTGCACCCTGGTTAAAAACCTGCCGGACATCAAAACGGAAAGCGACAAACCGGCGGAGTTACCGGATTTCCTGTTGGAAAAATGGAAAAAAGAGGGCCGATACGCGCAGGAAATGGCTGAACTTGACGCTTTTTTTCAGCGCACCGGCTACCCGCGCGCGCCGCGCTTTTACATTTATAAATGGCTGACCGATTTTGTCCGCGCGTATGGCATAGACGGCTACCGCTGCGATACCGCCAAGCACCTGGAGGAGAACAGCTGGAGCGAACTCCGCCGGGAGGCCGAACGGGCTTTTGCCGACTGGAAAAAAGCGCATCCGGCGGAGGTGCTGGACGATACGCCTTTTTTCATGGTGGGCGAGGTGTATGGATACAGCGCTGCCGGCAGGCCGTACGATTTTGGCGACCGCAAGGTGGATTTTTTCAATTTTGGGTTCAACAGCCTGATTAATTTTGATTTTAAAAATGACGCCAACGGTTCCTACGAATCCCTGTTTTCCAAATACGCCGGCTACCTGCAAGGCCATCTGGCGGGAAAAACCGTGCTGAATTACGCCAGTTCGCACGACGACGGCGGCCCGTTCGACAAAGCGCGCAACCGCGCCCTCGAAACCGGCACGAAGCTGCTGCTGTGTCCTGGGCAGGCGCAGGTATATTACGGCGACGAAAGCGCCCGTTCGCTCGTTATCCCCGGCACACAGGGCGACGCCACGCTGCGGTCTTTTATGAATTGGACAGAGATCGAAAGCGGCGCCGACCGCAACGGCGTGAAAGCGTCCGATGTACTGGCGCACTGGCAAAAGCTCGGGCAATTCCGGAAGGCCCACCCGGCCGTGGGCGCCGGCGCCCACCGGATGCTATCTGCCCAACCCTACGTTTTCCAGCGTGTTTATCGCAAAAACGGTTACCAGGACGCCGTGGTGGTGGGTTTGGAGCTGCAGGCGGGGCGCAAGGAACTGCAGGTTCGGGGCGTGTTTCAAGACGGCGCGGTGTTGCGCGACTACTATTCCGGGCAATCGGTGACCGTGGTGAAGGGGAAAGCGGTGGTTGATTCTGAGTTTTCGGTGGTTTTGCTTGGGAAATAGCTTATTTTGAAACCTTTTTTTCTAATAATGATCCGCCTGCGGTGGCGGCAATTCAGGCGCAATACCGGGGATATGAATCCCCTTTTGTGGCTTTTTGCGGCAATTATTGCACTGGCATTCCTAACGCGCCTGCAAGCGTGGGCAGCGTGCAATCCGGACGGCTGGTATGTCGCCCTTGGAGCGGGGTTGACCTTGTACGGCATTCATCAGTCGAGGAGTGATCTGCGATTTATGCAACATTTGAGCCGGCGTCCGCAATGGATATGGGTGGGCGAGTACTTGATTTTTTCTTTACCTTTTTCGCTTTTGCTGCTATCGGCAGCCAATTGGCAGGCGACCCTCCTGTGGTGGCTTTGCTGCCTGTCCGTCCCATTTACGCCCGTGCGTCGCGCGCAGGTTTGGCCGCAGGTATTCTGGGGTCGGCTGCTTCCGGCTGCGTTGTATGAATGGATTTCCGGCATGCGGAAATTCGGCATTTTTATATTGTTGCTATACGCCTTCGCTTTCGTGTCCGTGTTTTTTTTGCCGTATGCCGCGTTATTTTTTTTCTGGCTTTTGCTGTCCTTTTTAGCCTGTTTTTACCAAGAGTGCGAATCGCACCAGTTATTGTCGGCTGCGGAACTACCGGCCAGGCAATATTTACATAAAAAAATCCGATTACATATAAGCTTTGCCTGTATGGTGGGATTGCCGGTGTACCTCGTGTACATCCTTTTTTATCCTGATCAGATATGGGTGGTTCTCGTCTTTTTAATTTTGTCCAGCATTATGCATCTGTTTTTTATACTTAATAAGTATGCAACGTACCGTCCAAACCGGAAAATCGGTGGCAGCGGTATTTTGCAGAGCCTTGTTATGCTAAGCGTCGTAATCCCCTTTTTAGTACCGCTACCACTAATTTTGTGTTTCCGGGATTACGGGCGGGCCGTCCGGAACCTGGATTTTTACATTGCTGCGCATTAGACAAAAGCACCCATGCTTGACATACGTAATCTGTCCGTCTCCTATCCTGGCAAACAGGTATTGCACAGCCTGCATTTGCAGGCGCCGACGGCCTCTGTGCACGGTATCGTTGGCGGTAACGGCGCCGGCAAAACTACTTTTTTCAACACCGTTTACGGATTTCAACCTGTTCAAAGCGGTTCGCTGATGTGGAGCAATAGACCTCTGGAGCGCAAGGATATCGGCTATCTGGAAACCAACAACTTCTTTTACAGCGCTATTACCGGCCGCGAATACCTGGGCTTGTTTCGCAGTGTGCACCTGAATTTTCCGACAAAGGAATGGGCAGAAATGATGCGCCTTCCCTTGGATACATGGATTGACCATTATTCTACAGGTATGAAAAAGAAACTTGCACTGCTCGCAGTAATCAAAACCGGCAAACCGCTCCTCTTGCTTGATGAGCCCTATAACGGTCTGGATCTAGAAAGCCAGTACCTACTGCGCGATATCGTGCTGCGCCTGAAGGCCCGGGGGCATACAGTTTTGCTCAGTTCGCATATTTTGGAAACACTCACGCCCGTCTGCGATGCCATTCACTACCTTAGCGACGGAAGTATCAAACGGGTGGTAACGCCGACGGGTTATGCCGAGTTTGAGGCGTTTCTGGTTGAAGAAATGCAGAGCAAGTTTAAGGCTGGTCTTGACCGAGTAATGAAACAGGATTAATATCGCTATGCTATAAGTCTAGGATGTGATGACTAAAATATATATTATATACGGTAAATTTGCGGAAGATAGATGCCGACCCAATTTCTGATTTACATGCGCCAATTATTTGTTTCCATACTACTTCTGATTATTTTTCATTGTGCTAATGCGCAAAACACAGCTACAACCGACAGCCTGGTGCGCGCCCTGTTCAGCAAGCCGGAAGAAGTCCAATGGGTGCGCTCTTACGCCGGTCGCTTCGACGACGTGTACGCCATCCGCGCTGTGCTGGGATTTGACGGCACGAACTGCAAAGGGTTTTGGATTTATCCGGGCAGCAAAACCAGTATCCGCCTGGAGGGAGCGCTCGTTGGGCCGCAAATGCGCCTTACAGAAAAAGACAACAGCCAGCAGGCAACCGGTTATTTGAATGCAAGCTTGGACGGCAAGCGCCTCTCCGGCGAGTGGATCAACCACAACAATACCCTGGGCCTGCGCGTCGAACTCCAGGAGACCGGCGAAAGTGCTCTGCCGCCCGACAACTGCGGCGACAATAAATGGATGAATCGCTATACTGGGGTGTGGAAAAACAGTCCGGTGGAACTTATCCTCATTCGGCTGCACGGCGGCATCCTGTTCGGCCAAGTCTGGGCGGCAGCCGACAGCAGCACCTATGAACTCAAGGGAAATATATCAGATCAAGGCGTTTACAGCCTGGAATCTACGCCGACGCCCGGCAAACCCCTGCACTGGCTGGAGGGCGAGCTCAAAACCCCCTTGCAAACGCGGGGCGCCTGGACGACCTCCAACGGCGATATGCGCGTGATCGAGTTCACGCTGAAAGAAAATTTGATGATGAGCTGCCGGGAATACGCGGATTTTCTGAGCAGTTACGATATGCTGTTTCCGGTGACTACCAGTTCGGGCTGCAACCGCTGGCTGTCCGAACAGTCTGAACTCTGGGTCAAACGCTGTCGAAGCGCCATTCAGAGCAAGCGCCTGAGCGATCTGCCCGCCAACCGAAACGTGTTGCGCGCGAGTATGTGGCCGGAGATCAGTTGCTGGACCGATGCGGTGTTTAGCGGGTATTTAAATTACACGGATTCCTGGAGCGGCCCGGCGCAGGGTTTGGCTTTTAATTTTGATTTGAAAAGCAACAAAGTAATTTCGCTGGAGTCCCTTTTTGTCGCCGGATTTGATTTTAAAACCTGGGCTGACGAGTACATGCGCAAGGAATCGCCCAAAATGCCTCGTTTTGCGGAGGATCCAAAATTTCGGGAATGGCTGTACGCCGATGGATTTCCTTTATTCAGCATTCGGCGGGAGGGCATCCGGCTCAGTACCTTGTTTCACCCGATATACGGGCAGCAGCACCTGTTGGCGCCATATACTGTGCTGAAGCCCTATTTGCTTCCGGATTCGCCGATTTCGGAGTTTGTGAAATGAGGGTGTGTGGTTACGAGGACAGCAGCATTTCCAACAGCGCCTCTACCGGTTGCGCGCGCGCGGCATCCCATTCCGGCGTTGCCGGTCGCTCCTCGGGCGTGTTTTTGAATTTTGCCTGCGCCAATATTTTTTCTCTTTCAGGGCCGGTGAAACGGCTGAAGGCGCGGCGCAGCAGGGGCAGTGTTTCCTCGAAATCTGCTTCGGGCAGCGCGCCTGTCCAGTCGTCGAGCAGGCGCCACAGTTCGGGCTGGCACAGCAACAGCAGGCTGCTTCCCTGCAGAAAACCGTCGAGCCAACGGGCGCCGTAGCGCGGTGATTGGCCTGTGGACAGGTGGAATTGCAGGGCATCGGCGGCGGCTTGGAGCGGCAGTATTTTTTTGTCGAAACGCAGTCGGAAGGCGAAACCGGAGAGCAGCGGCGCGGTGTCTGCCAGTTCGCAGACAGTTTGGAGTGCCTGGGCCCAGTAGTCGTTGTAGTTTGCCTGGTGCAACAGGCCAATTGCGCGGTTTACGGCCAGCATCGTTTGTAGGATATCGGCGGCGACTTCTTCTTCTACGCGCAGGCAGGCGTCGGGCAGTCGGATGCACACCCTTGGAATCATTTCTTCGATCAGTACGCCGAGGGCGGCCATATCCAGGTTTCGGGCGCTGCCATACCGCCAGGTTTCCACCATCGGCAACAGGGCATTGGCGAGCAGGAGTGCATCGGCGGCCAGGGCGGCGGCGGATTGGAGTTTGGCGACGAGTTCGGGCAGTTGCGTCGGCAGATCTGATTTGAGCAGGGCGTCCAGCAGGCGCGCAAGTTCAGCCAAGCCTTCGGCGCGGTGAATCTGTTGACGCAGCAGGTTGCCGGCGGCTTCCTCCACGGTATTGCCTTGGGCGCCGGCCTCGATCAGGCGGATTTCAAATTCGGGTTGCCACTGCAAGCGCCACCCTTCGTGGAAGGCGCCGTGTTTGCCTTCTTCGGTTGGGAGGGGGTCGCCCCAGGGGATATGGAGCAGTCGCAATCGGTGCAGGAGCCGGCTTTTTTGCAGGTGGGCGTCTTTGCGGAGGTCCAGTTGCAGCGTTTCCGGAAAGGTATTTCTGGGGAGCCGGAGTGTGCGCGCCAGTTGTTCAAAATCCGATTTCAGCGGGGCGGTGGGCAGGTTATCCGGCACGGCGCCGAAGCGATCGCCGATGGTGAGTTGGCGGTCGAGCAGTTCCAGGAAGCGTTCACCGCCTTGGCCCAGCACCGCAACGGCGGCCTCCCGGAGCTCGTGAATTCCGGGCAGGAGCGTACCGCGCAGGGCGGCGAGCGCACCGGACAGGCGCACCGATTCGATCACTTGGGCGGCGGAGGCGTCGAGGCCTTCCTGCCGCAGCAGCCGGGCGGCGCGGGCCAGCCATTCTGTGTGCGGCGCGGCGGTATTTTGCTGAAAATTGTCCCACAAAATCTGATACCATGCCGGCGACACGACGCCGGCGCGGTAGCCGCTTCCCGACGAGAGGCGTTCGAACGACCAGGGAATCCAGGTCGCCTCCGTTTTGATCTTTTTTAATCCTTTCAATCGGGCGGCGTCGGCGGTCGCGCTGGTACTGTCTGGCAGTCGGAGCGCGGGGGCGTGCCAGGCGCCGCACACGACGGCTATTTTTTGGAATCCCTCTTTTTTTGCGGCGCGCAGGGTTTGGCGCATCCAGGCTTCCCGGATTTCTGTTTCTTCGGATTCCGGCGCTTCTTTGGAATCGCGGAGTGCCTCCATGAGTTCGAGTACCGCGTGAAACGGCGCGCTGCTATCGGCTTCCGGTTGTGCGGCGCTCAATTCGACCATTGCTTCCCACCAGCGTTCCGGATCGGCGTATCCGGCGAGCGCGGCGATTTCTGCGAACGGATCTTCGCGCGCGGCGGCGGGCGCGGCGGTTTCCTGCCGGCCGAACTGATGGCTCATCGGCAAATCCATGAAGCGGGCGGGGATGCCCTTTCGCAGGCTGTACAGGATGGCCTGCCATTCCGGGGAGAATTCGGCAAAGGGGAAAAACGCGGCTTGTTGCAATTGCTTTGGGTGGTACACCAGCAACGCGACCGGTGGCTGCATCCCGGTGCGAACCGTCCAGCCGATCAGGTGTTCTGCATCTGCCGGGCCTTCAATCAGCAGCATATCGGGCGCAAAATCCTCCAAACGGCGCAGCAGGCTGCGCGCCGATCCGGGGCCGTGATGCCGGATACCCAAAATTTCAATGTTCGCTTTTTGTTTCATCTTTTGGAGGGGCGGCATTGGGGCGGAACGGTGAGATTTCCTGATGTGCTTCTATGAAATGATAGAAATAATATAGTCCGAGGTACAGCATCACCAGCGCCAGCAGAAACAGCCACTCGAACAACTGTTGCAAAACAACCAAATCATACATACCGTGGAGCAGGGTCGCGAGCAGCCATCCCCGCCAAAGCAAGGCGCCGCTTTGTTCCGGGCGGAATTTAGCCAGTCCCGCGTAATAGCCCTGGATAATGGCAAATATCAGGTGCGCCGGCAGGGCGGTGAGTGTGCGGAAAAGCAGCGTAGCCGGGCCAAAACGGTCGGCATAGGCGATATTTTCCGCCGTGGCAAATCCCATGCCGATCAGCACGGCGTACACGATACCGTCCAGGGGTTCATTGAAAAACGCGCGCGGATAGAGACCAAACCGCAGGAGGAGAAATTTCATCAATTCCTCATTGGCGGCGATAAAAACAAAGCCGATGAGCAGGGTTTCGGTCAGGGGCAAATGCCCGGGCCGGCCAATCCAAAAAAAAGCCGCTTTTTCAATTTGCACTGCCGGCAGGATTGCCACTGCCCCGCCGATGAAACTCCCCAAAAGCGGAATCATCGGCTCGTGCTCGTAGCGGTCGAGCCGAACCATAATGTAACTTACCAGCAAGCCGGGAAGCAGGGCGAGGAGAAATAGCCATACCGACATAGTGCGTTATCGCTCGAGGCAAAGATTGTAAAATGATCGGATAATATCGCTGCAGTGCCGCGGCGTTTCTACCATACTCAGATGCCCGACGCCCGGCAGCAGGTGTGCATCGGCCAGTGCCGGTCGCTGGATCATATCCTGTACCCACATGCGCGGGATGAGCGCATCTTCCTTGCCCATCAGGAGTAAAATCGGAACCTGGAGCCGTTCGAGCACATCGAGGTGTTCCTTGCGGTCAATCATGCCCTGCACTGCGGTGATGAGGCCTTCTGTGGACTGTCGTTTCCCCATGGCGATCATGTTGTTCACCACCTCGGGCTGCGATTGTATAAAATTCGGCGCGAACAAGCCCCCGTACAGCTGCGATACGTACAAGTCTTTTTTTTCTTCCTGCAGCACGGCGATGCCGCGTTGGCGGTGCGCGATCCGTTCGGGTGCGTCGGTGAAAGGATGCGCATGTACAAGGCCAAGTCCGAGGAGTCGCTCCGGCCGGCTGGCTGCCAGTTCGAGCGCGACATAGCCGCCCATCGAATGCCCGACCAGCACCACGCGCTCCAGGCCGAGTGCGTCGAGCACCGTGCAGACGGCTTCTGCATATCCGGCCATGCCGGGCGCTGCCGGCAAGTCTGATTCGCCGAAGCCCGGCAAATCCACCAGCAAGATCCGGATATCGGATAAAAACGCCTGGACATCCTGCCAAATAGACGAATCTGCGCAAAATCCGTGCAGCAGCACGAGGGCTGGGCGTTCCGCCCGTTCGGGCGGCGTGTAGAGCTCGTAGGCTATTTTTCGGCCGTTGGCCTGGCGTATTATGGTCATAGTTGAACTATTATTGTAGTAGCTGCTAACCAGTTATTTTGAATCTACTGCGGTTTGCTCCCTTGTCCGCCTGCCTCCAGCAGGAAAACCGCTGGTTTTTTGCCGAGGCCCTCCCGTTTTTCTTGTTTCCATTGACGGATAGGCAGGCTGCAAATCCATTCTTCGGGGCCGCTGATATCTTGGGCCACGCAGAATTGGGTATTATCCTGCAGGCAATCCAGCGCGACGTCCAGCACCATTTGGCTGCGGTAGGGGGTTTCGATAAAAATCTGTGTTTGGCGGAGTCGGGCTGCCTGTTGTTCCAGTCGGCGCAAATCCCGGGCCAATTCGATTCTTTTGGGGGCGAGGTACCCGTTGAAGGCAAACTGTTGTCCGTTCATACCCGAGGCCATCAGCGCCAGGAGGATAGATGAAGGTCCCGTGAGGGGCGTCACGCGCACCTTTTCCCGATGCGCGAGCGCGACGAAAACGGCGCCGGGATCGGCGATGCCCGGGCAGCCTGCTTCGGACATCAGGCCGACGTCCCGACCGGCCCGTATGGCGTCCAGAAAAGCCGCAATAGCCGGTTTCAGGTCGTTTTCATTGATTTCCACTACTTCGATTTCCTGAATTGGCCGTTCGATTCCCATCGCCTTCAGGAATCGCCGGGCTGTTTTTGCCCGCTCGGCAATAAAAAAATCGAGCCGCCGCGCAACGTCGAGCGTGTGGGCGGGCAGGGTGTAAAGGGCGGTTTCGGAGATGGGGACGGGAATGAGAAATAGGGACATGAAATGTGGATTGCGGATTGGGGATTGGGGATTGCGGAATGTGGATTGCTTCTAAATCGAAAAAATCCCCAATTCCCAACCCGAAATCCCCGATCCCAGAAATCTTTTACCGATCTGCGCCAGCAGCAGGAGCACAATGCCGGCGAAAACAAGCCAGGGGCCGATTTCGACTATTTTGCGGGTGGAAGTTGTTTTAATTTTTGTTTTTTCCAGTCGGTCAATCGCGGTGTAAATGTCCTGCAGGTCTTGCGGGGAATATGCCCGATAGAATTTTCCGCCGGTAGTATCGGCCATTTTCTTCAGTAGTTGGGTGTCGAATGTCATGGCGCGGGGAGCGAATTCGTAGCTTCCGTCTGGATTTCGGCTGGAGGGCGAGAGGACGATGCCTTCTGTGCCTATTCCGACGGCGTACACGCGGATGCCATATTGCCGTGCAAAATCGGCGGCCTGCGTGGGCGAGATATACCCTTCGTTATTTTCGCCGTCGGTTACGAGCACCACGACTTTGGAGCGGGCGGCGCTTTTGCGCAGGCGGTGTACTGCTGTTGCCAGGCCCATACCGATGGCGGTGCCGTCCTGAAGCCGGCCGACCTCCAAGGCGGTCAGGTATTGCTGCAGCACGCGGCGGTCGGTTGTCAGCGGACATTGTGTAAATGCTTCCGCTGCGAAGGCGACCAATCCGAGTCGGTCGTACGGGCGGTTTTGCACAAATTCGATCAGCACATTTTTTGCTACCTGCAGCCGGTCGGGCCGAAAATCGCGGCTCAACATACTCGGCGAAATATCGAGCGCCAGCATGATGTCCACTGCTTCTGCCTCGGCTTCTTCGGTGTAGCGGCTCCACTGGGGCCGGCAGAGTGCGACGGCGAACAGGGCGAGCGCAATCCACTCGAAGTAGATCGGCAGCCGCCGCGCGCGCACGCGCCAAGTGTTGCCGCCGGACGGCAGCAGGGGCGCCCGTAGGCCCTTCGGAGTGCGGGCCGGAAAAAGGCGCCTCCAGGCGCGAGATAATTTATCTGATACGGCGTTTTTCAATTGCGGCGCCCGATTTTTTCTATTCCAAGCTTGCTCAAAGGTACTTCGCCGCTGCTGGAATGTGGTACGGAGTACCCACTATTTTTCACCGCGACCTCGACGAGGCCGATTAAATAAAGGCAAAAACAACAAAAAATACGCTTATTTTTGCCTTCGGCAGAAAACCCTTGACCTGTTCTAAACGAATTGACCGCCCCCACGCCATGTTTAGCGACAAACTGTTCAGCCTGCTGCAAGCCCTTTCCAGCCGACAACGAAGCCGGCTGCGGAAGTTTTTGCAATCGCCGTATTTCAACGAGCAGGCGCTGCTGCTGCAACTGTTCGATCTCTGTGACCAGGCGCTGCGCCAAGGCCCGGAGGCCGTGGACGGACTCGATAAGGCGGCGGTATGGGCGCGTCTATATCCCGGGGAGCGCCTCGACGAGGCGCAGCTGCGGCGCTTGTCGTCTGAACTGACGCAACTCGGCTTGGATTTTTTGGCGCAGGAGCACCGTCGGGAGCATCCGGCGGGCGATTGGCTCCGCTTGCAGCAGTTACTGGAGCGTCCGGAACTGCACAAGCATCTTGGCGCCGTGGAACGCCGGCTGCAGCGGTATTTTGAGGAGGCGGACGGGCCGTCCGACCGCATGTACCTCGAGCAGTTCCAACTGTACTGGAATATCTTCGAGCGGGCGTCGAAAGGCGCTACCAACTCGGGTTATCTGGACAATCTGCTGCCGGCGGAGTATTACCTGGACTGTTTTTATCTACTGCAAAAGATGAAGATGTACGTTGCGGGATTGTCTTACCGCAATATCCGCTCCGCCGAACGGCAGCCGGACATGCCGCCGGGTTTCTGGGAATATGCGTCCGAGGAACGCTTCCAAAACGCGCCGATGCTGCAAATTTACCGCCGCGTGGCGCTTTGCCTGGAGCACCGCGAGGAGGATGCGCATTTTCAGGCCTTGCTGGACGACCTTGAGCGCTGGGGTGATGCGATGGCGCAGGAAGACTTGCGGGCGTGCTATCATATTGCGCAAAATTACTGCGCACTGAAAATCAACGAGGGTAAAACCGACTATTACCGCGAGGTATTTCAGGTGTATAATAAGATGATAGACCGCGCGGTGTTGTTGGAGGACGGGCAGCTCGCCGAAGGGTTTTTTAAAAATATCATCACAGCCGGTTTGCGGATGCAGGCATTTGACTGGGTGGAGCGTTTTATCCGGGAATATTCGGATTATTTACCGGTTCCTATTCGCGAAAATGCGCGCTCGTACAACCTGGCCAATCTGTATTCCCACCGGCGGCAGTACGGCAAGGTGATTGCGTTGCTGGCAACGGTGGAGTACAGTGACGTGACCTACGCGTTGGGCGCCAAACTGATCCTCCTGCGCACCTACTACGAAACCGATGAATATTTGGCGCTGGATTCGCTTATTCAAAGTTTCCGCGTGTACCTTCGTCGGAACAAACTGATTTCCAAATCGGTGCTGCGCGAGTATGGAAATTTTTTAAACGTTTTAAAAAAACTCAGCGCGATGCAGGGGGCTTCCAGGCAGGACATTGACCGTTTCCGCCAGAAAGTGCTGAATAATCGCGCGCTTGTTTCTAAAAAATGGCTACTGGAAAAAATAGACGCGCTTTGAAAATACGCCTTCCTGTATGGCGCGATCGGGTTGTTTTGTTGTTGCTGTTTTTTTCCGGCAGTCTGGCGGCGCAGTCGCGGCTGCAACTGGAGTTCGCAACGGTGCGCGCGCCGGTCTGGAACCACATGCCCCGGCTGACGATACAGACCGGCGTGCCGCGCTGGGGGCAGGAAATTGCCTTGCGCTGGCAAACCTTGGGTGCGCGCGACTGGCAGGCGTGGCAGCGGTATCCGACCTGGGGGGTGGCGGTTCAGCATGTGGAATTGGGTGCGCAGGCCCACGGCAGGGCGTTGGCGCTCCTCGCGCTGTTGGATATCCGTTTTTTGCAACGGCCGAAATGGGGCTTTCGGTTTCGTGCTGCTTCCGGGATTGTCTGGCTTCAGCATCCGTACGACGCCTTCCGCAATCCGGATCAGAATGCCTTGAGCACCCGCCTCAATTTTGCGACCCAATTCCGCCTGGGCGCCCAAGTGCGCCTGTCGCCCTACCTGCAGGCGGCTGCGGGCGGCGTTTTTACCCACTACTCCAACGGCGGCGTGTCATTGCCCAATTTTGGGATCAACATGCCCGGTTTTTTCTTATCGGCGCAGGGTAGTATCCGGCCGCTTCGCCCGGAGCATTTTCGGCCTGCCGCCACCGCTTCGCGCGCCACCGGCGATCGGTGGGGCGTGCAGGCGCAGACAGGTTTCACCCTGGCGGAGTACAACGCATACGACGGACCGCGCTATGCCGTCTGGATGGGATCGGCGGCAGCTGTGTATGCCTGGCGGCGTACGAACCGCTTGTTGATGGGTATTGATTACGAGTACAATCAGGCCGTGTACGCCTGGGGTTTGCACAGTACGTTGTTTCGCGACGAGCAGGAGGCCCGTTTAGGCGCCACCCGCTTAGCCGTTTTTTTGGCCGACGAGTTTCGGTTCGGCGCGCTGGGGATTCAGGTGCATACCGGCGTATATACTGGCCGGCAGCGACTGAATCGCCAGACGCTGACGCCTGTTTTCAACAAGCTGATGGTGTATCGCTATTTCACGCTGCATTCGGCCGCCGGCGTTCGGGCGTTTGGCGGCATATCCCTCAAGGCGCACCGAAACATCGCCGAGTACATTGCGGTAAGCGTGGGTTTGGAGACAGGCGGAACCGGGGAGCATCGTCCCCGGGAATAGGCATGCGCGTGTTTTACTGCAGCACCACTTCTTTTTCCGACATCATTTTGCGGATATTGATCAGGGCGTAGCGCATCCGGCCCAGGGCGGTATTGATGCTCACGCGGGTCAGGCCGGCGATTTCTTTGAAGCTCATGTCGGCATAGTGGCGCAGAATAACCACCTCGCGTTGTTCCGGCGGCAGCGCATCCACCATTTTGCGGATGCGGTCGTGGGTTTCGCTGCGCATCATTTGCGTTTCCGGCCCGTCGTCGCTGAGGCGGAGCACCTCGAAGATGTCGAAATCTTCGGTTGGGCTGACGTGTGCGCGGCGTTTGTTGCGGCGGTGGTAGTCCACACACATGTTATAAGAAATACGCATTGCCCACTGCACAAATTTGCCTTCGTGGTTGTATTTCCCGCGGCGCAGGGTGTCAATGATTTTGATAAAGACCTCTTGGAAAATGTCTTCAGCCAAGGCTTGATCCTTGACGAAAAGATAGATAGACGTGTAGATCTTGGATTTATAGCGTTTCAGCAGTACTTCGAACGCTTGTTCATCACCATCTACATAACGAGCGATAAGCTCTTGATCATTGAGCATTGGCATAATTTGCATGAGCAGAAATTTGATTACTGATTAAACTAATCAGGTGTCCTTAGCTGTGTACAAATTAATACCAATAAGCAAATTTAATTTTGAGTGATGAACGGGAGTTAGAAACTCATTTCGGGTTCAAAAGTAATCCCTCTATTGTACTGATGCAAATTTTTTTTAAAACTTTAACATTTTTTAACTAAAATATAGGCAACCGGAAAAATCCGGCGCGTGGTACACGGCGCCGTGTTTTTATTTTAAACGTGTAAAAATCTAGAAAAAACGCGTTAATTTGCCAAAATTTGATAATTTTGCCGCTGTTTTCGCGCTGGGCTTTCAAGACAAAAACGAATGGTGCGCGTCTGAAGCAACAAGCCGGGTTGATCATAGCCCTTTTGCGCCGGCAAGTTGCATTCACCAAAACGGGCGATAGCACCGCCACGCATGGAAATTGCCATAATTCTCGTACTCATCGTCCTGCACGGGTTTCTAGTGTTGGGCGAAATTGCACTTATCACCGCGAAGCGCTCTCGCTTGGAGAGTGAAAAAATAAAGGGCAACAAAAACGCGGCGATTGCGATCGGGCTGCTCGACAACATAGACAACTACTTGTCGGCGATGCAGATCGGCATCACGCTAATCAGCATTGTGGAAGGCGCCTACGGCGGGGTCAAAATTGGCGCCTACCTCACCCCGGTGATCCAAATGATCCCGGCCCTGGCGCCTTTCGCTGAGCAGATCTCTATCTCCATCGTCATTTTTCTCATCACCTATCTCTCCCTGATTATCGGTGAGTTGGCGCCCAAATACATCGCCATACAACATGCGGAAAGACTGGCGCTGACCTTCGCGCCGGCCATGTTGCTCATCACAAAAATCACTGGCCCGATCTCGATCTTTCTCAGTTGGTCCACCAAACTATTCATGCGCATGCTCTTCATCCGACCGAGCGAGGATCAGCAGATTTCGGAGGAAGAGATCAAACTGATGGTCAAAATGGCGAATCAACAGGGCGTGTTGGAGCAGAAAGAAAGCGAGTTCATCCAAAACATCCTGCGCTTTGCCGATCGCGACGCCTATACTATTATGACGCACCGCAATGACGTGGAATGGCTGGATATCAAGGCGCCGCAGGAAGAAAACGACCGGATTTTGCTGGAAAGCGGCTTTACCAAATTTCTCGTGTGCGACGATACGATTGAAAATATTTTGGGCGTGGTGAAACTGCGAGATTACATTGAAAAACGGAACAAACCCGGCTTCAACCTGTCCGACATCCTCAGCCAGCCGCTGTATGTGCCCGAAACCATGAACGCTTTAAAGATATTAGAGCGCTTCCGGAAAGAACGCAATTACTTCGCCGTGGTGGTGGACGAGTACGGCTCTACCCAGGGGATCATCACCCTCCACGACCTCACGGAAAATATCTTCGGCGCCTTGCCGGACCTGGACGACGTGGAGCGGCCCTCGATCGTCACGCGGGAAGATGGCAGCTGGCTGGTGGACGGCACGATCCCGATTGATGAACTGCGGGAAACAGTCAACCTCAAGGAATTTGGGTTTGAAGATGCCGACTATTCCACGCTCGCTGGTTTTATCCTGTACAAGCTCAGTGAAATTCCCAAAGCCGGCGATTTGTTCGACGCGGAAGATTTCCGCTTCGAAGTGGTGGATATGGATAAGAGCAAGATTGACAAGGTGCTGATCCGAAAACTGGAAACAAATCAGGAGGGCGCAGAAGAGTAGCCGCCCCGCTGCCTACAGCCATCGCACCAGGTCAAAATCCTGCCGATGCGCCAACAGCGGATGCTGGGGGTACACGCGGAATCCGTACTCGAACACGCCCGACGTTTCCGGTTGCACATCGCAGGTAAAGGTTGCGAGCGCGCCCTGTTGGGATTGCAGGGTCAGCGGGAACTTGCGGAACAGTTCCAGTTCTTTTTCGGATTTGCGCTTGAAGAACACCAGTTCTACGCCCAGGTCGGCGGCTTCCAGTTCCTGGATATTGATCGTGACGGAGGCCTGGAAATGGTCGCCCAGCGGCAGCGAGCGGTTGAAGGTGTCGGGGGCTTGTAAGTCTGCCAGTTCGATGGCGTCCCATACTTTGCGCATGCGTTCTTTCCAGCGCACGAGTTCCTGTGCCGGTTTGAAATGGTGCTTTTTCAGCGCCTGGCTGCGTTGCCATAATTTCTCGTAGTACCGCTCCTTGTAGTCGTCGAGCATACGTTTCATGACGAACTGCGGGGCGATGTGGGCGATGGTATTTTTGATATGCGCCACCCAGCGCGCGCTGACGCCGTCGGGGCCGCGGTCGTAATAGGTGGGAATAATGTCGTTTTCCAGGATATTGTAGATGGTTTCCGCGTCGAGTTCGTTTTGGAGTCCGGCATCGCTGTAGGTTTCTTTTTCCGGCAGCGCCCAGCCGGCGCCGGGTTGGTATCCTTCGCACCACCAGCCGTCGAGCACGGAGAAATTCATAACGCCGTTAATCACCGCCTTCATACCGCTGGTGCCGCTGGCTTCTTTTGGGCGGGTGGGGTTATTCATCCACACGTCCACGCCTTGCACCAGCAGCTTGGCCATTTCCATGCTGTAGTTTTCCAGGAAAATGACGCGGCCTTTAAATTTGGGATTGGTGGTTGTATTGTAAATCAATCGGATATATTCTTGTCCGCCTTTATCGGCCGGGTGGGCTTTTCCGGCGAACAGGAAGATCACGGGGCGGTTGGCGTTGTTGACGAGGTCTGCCAGGCGCTGTTCGTTGGTAAACAGGAGCGTGGCGCGCTTGTAGGTTGCGAACCGGCGGGCGAAGCCGATGATGAGCGCGTCTTCGCGGATGGCATTGACGATTTCGAAGGTATTGCGCGGGTTTTCGCCGCGGCGCATCATATCGTGTTGCAGGCTGTGGCGAACCCAGTGGAGCAATCGGCCCTTGAGTTTGTGCCGGATATCCATGATTTGCGCATCGGACACCTGGTGAATTTTTTCCCAGTACGCAGGATCGCTTTGTCCTTCCTGGAAACCTGGCCCAAACAGATTTGTGTACAGGTGATGCCATTCTTCTGCCACCCAGGTGGGGTAGTGGATGCTGTTGGTTACGTAGCCGACGTGCAGTTCGGAAAAATTAAAATCCGGATACAGGCTGTTGAACATTTTCTGACTCACTTCGCCGTGGAGCCGGCTTACGCCGTTTACCTCTTGGGAGGTGCGGATGGCCAGGTTGCTCATCGAGAAAATCTCGGCCTCATTGTCCGGATCCACCCGACCCAGGGCTACCAGCGATTTCCAGTCTATATTCAGGGCGAAGGTATAATCGAGCAGGTAATTGCGCAGCAGGGATTCTGGGAAGGCGTCGTGGCCTGCGGGCACTGGCGTGTGCGTAGTAAACAGTTGCGTCGCGCGCACGATCTCCAGGGCTTCCGGGTAGTCGAGCTGCTTTTCAGTCATATAATTGCTGAGGCGTTCCAGGCCCAGAAAAGCGGCGTGCCCTTCATTGAGGTGGTACAGATCGGGTTTCAGTCCGATTGCCTTGAGTGCCCGGACGCCTCCGATACCGAGCAGGATTTCCTGTCGGAGTCGGTTTTCATTATCGCCGCCGTACAGTTGATGCGTAATCGAGCGGTCTTCCCAGCGGTTGTCGTCAATATCGGTGTCCAGCAGGTAGAGCGTAGCGCGGCCGACCTGGAGTGCCCAGATTTTGGCCCAGACGGTGCGACCGGCCAGGTTGACGTTTATTTTGATCCATTCGCCTTGGGCGTCGCGCACCGGCGCCAGCGGAAGTTGGGTAAATTTTGCAGGTTCCAGGTGGTGGATTTGTTCGCCGTGCAGCGATATTTCCTGCTGGAAATATCCGTAACGGTACAATAAACCTACTGCGGACAGGTTGAAATTGCGGTCGCTGACCTCCTTAAAGTAGTCGCCTGCCAGCACGCCCAATCCGCCGGAATACAATCGGAGGCTTTGATGCAGCCCGTATTCCATACAAAAATAGGCGACCAGCGGACCGGATTTTGCCGGCGCCTCGTTCATATACTGTTGAAATACGTCATACACCTTGTGCATGCGGCTGACAAAAGCGGCGTCCTTGACCAGTTTGGCGGCGCGCGCCACGTCCAGCTCCTCCAAGAGCGCAACCGGGTTGTAGTGCACGGCCTCGAAGTGCTGCGGATCAATACTGCGGAACAGTTCGATCGCTTCATGATTCCACGACCACCACAAGTTGCGGGATAGTTTGTCCAATGGCTCTAACTCGGCCGGGAGATTAGGCTCTATGAAGATGCGCTTGAGTTTGGCGCCGTTTTCTGTTAAATTACCCAACATGATGTGATTGCGGATTGTGGATTTCGGAATGCGGATTGAGCGGCAAAGATAGCGCTTTTTGCGAATACTTCGTGTAGGTTTTACGCAAAGGGTTGTTTCGGGCGAAAGCGGATGTAAATAACAAATTCCATTAAAATAGCTTTGTTAAAATGTGCGGGTTTTTGTATCTTTGCGACCGCTTTTTAGCATGTTCTTTTAATTACTATACAACATATTGAAAATGAGACATTATGAAGTCAACTTCATCGTAGATCCAGTGCTGTCGCGCGATGAAGTAAAATCGACAGCAGAACACGTCCAAAAAGAGTTGACCGGTTACGGCGCTACCATTGTAGCAGCAGACGACTTGGGTCTTCGTCAGTTGGCCTATCCGATCAATCGCCGGTCTTCCGGCATGTATTACTGCATTGAATTCAGTTGCATGGGTGCTGAGTGGCTCACGAAGTTTGAGCTGGGATTAAAGCGCGACGAGCGGCTGCTTCGTTTTTTGACGGTTAAGTTGGACAAGTACGGCATCAAGTACAACGACGACAAGCGCAACGGGCGCATTGGCAAGAAGAAGCACGAGGCGACTGCAGAGAAAGCAATGGAAGCCCCGTCGGCGCCTGGCGTTGTTGATCTGGATGCAGTATAATTTTTTTAAAGGAGGAGACGCGGGCGCCGCGTTTTCACGACTTGTTTCCTAATTTTTTCACATTAAAATTACCACGCGCTATATGGCTGCTTCACGTGAAGATGTCAAGTTCCTCAGCAATCCGAAAATCGGTCTGAGACGTAAAAAATACTGCCGTTTCCGCAAGTTCGGCATCAAATACATTGATTATAAAGACACCGACTTTTTGATGCAATTCATCAATGAGCAAGGTAAACTGCTGCCGCGTCGCATTACGGGCAACAGCCTGAAGTACCAACGCCGCGTCGCCACTGCTGTGAAACGCGCGCGCCACCTCGGGATGCTGCCGTTCATCGGCGATATGCTGAAGTAATGCCGGAATGGATCGCGCCGACCGCGGTCTGTTATTTCAGAATTTTTAAATATTCAATTCAATCATGCAAGTTATTCTGCTCGATTATATCGAAAAAGTGGGCGACAAACACGAAGTCGTCACAGTAAAAGACGGCTTCGGCCGCAACTACCTGATCCCGCGCGGATTGGCCATGGTAGCCAACAAGGCCAACATGGCCCGCCTGGATGGCTTGAAAAAACAAAATGCCAAAAAGGAATCCGCTAAAATTTCCATCTACCAGGGCTACGCTGCGAAAATCGCCGGCAAAACGCTCAAAATTGTCGCAAAAGCAGGCGAAAGCGGCCGACTCTTTGGCTCGGTAAGCGCTCAACACCTGGCAGACGCCATCAAAGCGCTGGGCGTAGAGGTGGAAAAGCGCATGCTCACGATGCCGGAAGAAGTAAAAGAACTCGGCGCTTATACTGCTACGTTGACGTACCACCCGGAAGTAATCACGGAGGTGAAGTTTAACGTGGTGGCAGAGGGCGCAGAAGAGTCTGCTGCGCCTGCAGCACCTGCAGCCGTTGCGGAGTCCACCGCGCCCGCAGAATCTACGGAAACCGCGGATACGGACGCAGAATAAGCGACAACGCAAGCGGAAGCCGCAATTGCCTGCAAGAAGTGCGCCCTCGGGCGTTATTTCAATTTCAATTGCGCGTATAACCGCGTTTTCAATAAAAAGCAAAGCCGACTTCGTCCGGGCTTTGCTTTTTTTTTGCCTAATTTTGCCTAAATTCTGCACGACATCAATCGTTATTCTCAGGCATAACCATGACCAACACCGTAATTCGCCGCGTTATTTTGCTGGGCGCTTTCGCGATCCTGAGCCTGGTGGCCGTACAAGCCTACTGGGTGCTGCTCAGCTGGGATATCCAGGAACGGGAATTCAATCGCAAAGTGTATCAGGCTTTGCTGGACGCCTCGAGCGAACTGGCGCAGGTCGAGCGATTCGACCTGCCGCAAAAAGCGCTGATAGACCAGCCGTACTCGAATTACTATGTCGTCAATCTGGACAACCCGTTCAGCGCGGATAACCTGGAGCATTTTCTGCAAAAAGCCTTCGCCAACCAAAGCCTGTACGAGGATTTTCAGTTTGGCATGTACGACTGCTCCACGAATCAGATGGTTACCTGGAAACTTATTAAATACGATAAACTGGCGCCTGTAACGGGCGAAACCAAAAACGAACCGCTCCCGGCCCACACGGAAGACGACCTGACCTATTATTATGGCGTCCGGTTCCCCAATAAAAGCGCCAACCTGCTCGGAAATATGGGGATTGTGCTGGTGTTTACCGTCCTGATGCTCATTACGGTGGCGTTTTTTATTTATGCGATGTATATTATTCTGCGACAGAAACAGCTGTCGGAACTCCAGCGGGATTTTATCAACAACATGACGCATGAATTTAAAACCCCGATCTCCACAATCAATATCTCCACCGACGTCTTCCTGCAAAGTCCAAAAATCAACGAAGACCCCCGGTTGCTGCGCTACAGCGGAATTATTAAAGACCAAGTACTTCGACTCAATACACAGGTCGAAAAGGTGCTCCAACTCGCCAAAATCGAACGCGATAAAATCGAACTGAACCTCGAGGAGTTGAACCTGGCCGAACTGATCCGCGCCATGTCGCTCTCGCTGGAGCTCAGAGTGCAGGAAAAAATGGGTGGCCAAATGCACCTTGAATTGCGCGCCGACCGGACGACGGTGTACGCCGACCGCCTCCACCTCACCAATATTCTCCACAACCTGGTGGATAATGCGGTGAAATATGCAAAGGAAACGCCGGAAATCTATATCCGACTGCTAAATGTGGACAATAAACTGTCGCTGCAGGTGCAGGACAACGGGATCGGAATTCCCAAGGAACACCAAAAACGGGTGTTCGATAAATTTTATCGCGTGCCGACGGGCAACGTCCATAATGTAAAAGGATTTGGCCTCGGACTGTTTTACGTTCGTAAGATGTGCCGCGAACACCGGTGGAAATTGCGCCTCCAAAGCGAGCCGGGCGTGGGTACCACGATGGAAATCATCATGCCGCTTTACAAAACAGACCCGGATCAGGCGCCTTCCGCCGCGCGGCCTGTAACGGCGTTTTCCGGGCCATGACGCAGGCTATCCGACTGCGCGACTACACGGTGTCGCTGGGGCCCTTGGAGGAAACCCTGCCGGAGGCGCTCCGCGCGTTGCCTTATTCCAGGTTATTCCTGATTGCCGACCAGCACACGGCCGCGCTCCTTCCACCTTTTCTGGATCGCCTGGCCGATGCCCGCGTGGTGCTGGCGCCCGGTGAGGCGCACAAAAACCTGCACAGTTGTACGCAGGTTTGGCATGCCATGCTGGCTGCCGGATTGGATCGCCAGGCTCTGGCGCTGCATGTGGGCGGCGGGGTAATCGGAGATTTGGGCGGTTTTTGCGCCGCCACGTTCAAACGGGGAGTCCGGTTCGTCCAGGTACCTACCACCCTGCTGGCGATGACCGACGCTGCCATCGGCGGTAAACTGGCGGTGGATTTTGAAGGCGTCAAAAACATCGTCGGCGTCTTCCAAAATCCCGCCGCCGTGCTGGCGGATCCCGCGTTTTTATCCACCCTGCCGGCTCGGGAGCTGCGCAGCGGATTCGCGGAAGTGATAAAACACGCCCTGATCGGCGACCCCGCACTTTGGGCGGCTATCTGCAAACAGGAAGCATTGGATCATACGCTCGACTGGCAGGCGCTGCTCCACGCGTCTATCGGGGTGAAAGTACAGATTGTAGAAGCCGACCCTTTGGAAAAAGGGCTGCGGGCGCTGCTTAATTTCGGGCATACGATCGGGCATGCCCTGGAGGCGTACTACCTGGGTTCCGACGAGCCGCTTACGCACGGCGAAGCCATTGCGATCGGAATACTCACGGAATACTGGCTGGCCTGCGGAAACGATACCCGGCTCCGCGAAATGGAGGCGGTATTTGCGCGGTATTTTCCTTGGCGATCCATTCCGGACACCGCTGCGCCTGCGCTCTGGGCGCTGATGCGACAGGACAAAAAGAATGCCGGCGGGGCTGTGCGCATGGCGATACCCGGGGCGGAGCCTGGAACCTTGCGCCTCGAGGCGCTGGAGGAATCCGATCTTGTGCGCGCCCTGGCTTACTACCGCGGACTTGCCGGATAGGTTAGAATATATTTTTGGGTTTGACGACGGTGAATACCCGCGAGATATTGAAACCGAATCGGAGGCCCGACAGCAGCTGATCGTTTGCATCCCGGTAAAACCAGTCTTCCCGCGTTTCCGTGATAAAACCCTTATACGTCATATCCTGCGAATTGGTGAAGTGCAGTTGGAAGACGTGGCCGCCGGTTTCGATGTCGAGGCCGACCGACAGGCTATTGCGGTAATCCTGTGCGATTTGGCCGGGCAGTACGTAATAATACTCTGCGTTGACGGCTACCCGCTTGGTTAGTTTTATTCGGCCTGCGACGCCCAGCGCAAGGACGTCGTTCTGGTCGGCCCGCGACTGCGTAAGATTGCGGTGCACCAGCGTCGGCATCAGCTGCAGAGTGAACCCGTCGGTGAATTTGCGGCCGATAAGCAGCTGGTGGGTATAATAAAACCGCGACCAGAACAAGTTTTCCCGATCCGGATCGGCAAAGCGGATTGTCTTCACCTGCACATCGGTCAAGTAGGAGATCGAAATCGGGATATTGCGTCGGCCGGTTTGTTGGCGGAGAATTTTATACTTGAGGAAGCAGTCGTAAATTTTTTCTTTGCTGCTTCGGCCTACGCCCACCATCAGCCGGTCGGTGATTCCGTAATCCAGTCCGAATCGGATCGTGGCGCCATCCAGTCCGAAAATATCGTAAAACCCGTTTTGCAGGGGCGCGAAGCGGTGCGATATTTTAAAATCGAGCACGCCGGCGGCGGTGTTTTCCAGCGAGTGTCCGTTGATTACCCGGTTTGTTTTGAAGCTGGCCGTTGCGAAATCCGTTTGTTTTTCTTCTTCCAGCAGCGACAGCAGGTCGTCTTGCGCCTGCAGGACGTTTAAAAAACACAGACAACAGACGAGGGGGTAGATTTTATTCATAAAAGCGCAATATTTATCGAATTTCGACACAGCGGTCTAGTTGCACATCGAGGTTATACCCGCTGCATTTTCCTTTCAGGCGGATTGGTTCTCCGACGGGAAAAACTGTGCGGGGATGTTTGGTGAGTGGATCCAGCGAGCAGGCGACGCCAAACATGCCGCCGGTTTCGAGTACGACGCGGGCGGAGCCGTCCTCGTTGGTTCCGCTTTCGGCGACCGTGCCGCTGACTTCGATAATTTTATCGAGGTATTCGGCGTTGGCTGCATTTTCGTCAGTTTCAAAAGCGGCAAACAAATCGGCTGCGGATACAGCGATATCCGGCTTAGCGGCTTCGATATTCTCATGCGGTTTGTTCCAAAGATAATAACCGACGGCCAGGCCGATCAGTTCTAATACAAGGATTGCGAGGAGTGCTTTTTTCAACATCAAATTAGCATTTAGAAGATCATCAGTTATCCAGCGCGCCGGCTTTCACCCAAGCCTCTATTTTTTGGCGATCACAGGCATTCATCAGGCCGGTTGGCGGCATTTGTCCGGGGCCGGGCGTATTGATCCGGCTGAGCAGCGTGCCGTCTTCGGCGTATGGCTTGAGCGTGGCGTAGGTATCGAAGGGGGAGCCGGCTACATTGGAGGAAACGGCGTGGCAGCTATAACATTGATTTTGGAGAATATTCTGCACTTCGCCCGAATAGCGCACGCTGGTGGTATCGCAGCCGCCGGCGCCGCCGTAGAGGTCTTCTTCGTTGTCGTAGTAACAGCCGGCGGGGAGCGCAAGAAACGCCAGGGGGAGTAACGGGATACAGAGGCGTGGGATCAGATTGTTCATGTTTGTGCGTGGTGGGTTTGCGGGTAATCTTTTATACGGTTTAGAATATTCCTTCAGCGCTGAATCAGCATTTTTCTATATAATTTTTCCCGCGTATGTGCATAAAAAGAAACACTCAGGTGCAAAATATGTTCGCGGGCAAAAGCCGGTTGATTTCTAAAACTCCAATCGCCAGCTCAAATTTGGCAGCAATCCCAGCTGGTACTTCGTTTCCACCTGTTCCAAAAAAGGGTCGTAGTAGAAATACGCGATATTTTGTCTGGCGGTCACATTTTGGATTTCCAGCGCCAGGGTGCTGTTGCGCCGATTTCCGGTATGGCGACGCCAATAGACCCGGACGTCTGTCCGAAAAAAGGCGGGTAATCGTTGGGAAAAGCCATTGGCGGCGTCGAACACGGTAGTGCGCGCGGCGGCGGAGGCGGCCTGGTCCACCGGCATTGCGCGGAAGCCGCCGCGACTGGTCAGGCGGGCATTCAGGCCGAAGGCACGGGTTTTTCCGGCGCGCTGATTGCGCTGCCATTCTTTTCCGGCGCTGAGGTTGATCATGTTTTGAAAATTCCAGCGACTGTCGCGCCAGACCTGGTCGCTGCCGCGGTAACGCGCCCGAACGAGCGTGCCATTGAGCAGCAGGAACCAGTTTCCGTCGAAATAGCGCTCCAAAGACACTTCAAGACTGGCGTTTTCGCCGTTTCCGGTGGCGCGCAGGGAATCCGACAGTGTTATTTCAGATACGTTCAGCATGGAAAAAGCGGAGGCCTGGCCGGCGGCCACGGGCGCTTTGTACAGCCATTGATACGCCATTTCGCTGCGCACCACCCAGTCGGCGCCGGGCGTCCAGGTGTATCGGACGCCCGTTTGTACGCTGCGGGTCAGACCCGGAATGCGATAACCGGCGTTGTCGCCCTGCGGCGGGCGGGCGGTATAGAGCCACAGGGGTTGCATTTGGCTTTGAAGACCGGCCGACCAAGCCAGTTGATGGCGGGTGTTAAATCGGTGGGTGACTTGCAGGCGCGGTTCGAGTTGTTGGTCGGCGGAGACCAGGCTGTCGGCATTTGCACTCAGGACGATGGCGTGCAGTCCGGCGTTCAGGCTTGTTTTGCCCGTTTTGTTGGTAAATTCCCATTGTGCCCAGGGTTGGAGTTGGAAAAAACCGACCAGTCCACCCAGGGCGTCTGCCTGTTCGTTTCGGAGGCGCTCCAGTTGGTATCGGATTGTTTGGTGGTACCAGCCGGCGAGGATTCGGTGTTGTTTTCCGAGTCGGTGCGAGAGCGTCAGGCTGAGGCCGAGGCGGGTTTCCGCGCTGTTGTCCAGGTCTTCGATTTCCGGGCCGTTTGCCCGGCGTTTGTCGTCGCGGGCCGACAGCACCGTGGTGGCGCGCAGCCAGGTATTGGGTCCGATGGCATTCCAGTATTGGAGTCCGGCGATGCCGGTACGGCCGTCGAATCGGATATTAAACAGATCTTTATATTGTTGTACGGCGCTGGAATCGGCGGGCGGTTCAAAGACCGTTTCATTAAGTCCGCCGATGGAAAAGAACGACCATTGGCCGCCTTTTTTACCGGTAAAGTCCAGTTTGACGGACAGGTCCTGGAAACGAATCGTTTCGCCGCCGAACGAGACGCCCAGGTTGCCGAGCAGTCCGACGGTGGAATAGCGATAGTTTGCCAGGTAGCTGCTGCGGTTTTTTTTGATAGGGCCTTCTGCGGCGAGGTCGAGGCCGATGAGGCCGGCTTGCGCGGTGAACTCGCGTTGTTGGTGGTTTCCTTTGCGGAGGTTGATGTCCATGATACCGCCCAGGGCGTCGCCGTAACCGGCGGGTAGGGCGCCGGTGCGGAGCGCCGAGTTGTCCATGAGTTGGGCGCTGAAGAGCAGCACGCCGCCAGCGGCCGGTGCGGGGAGGTCGTTGAACGTACCGGCATTGCTGAGGTGGTTGGGGTTGACGACCTCGATGCCCTCCAGTCGCCACCGGAGACTGCCCGGGCCATTGCCGCGGATACTGAGTCCGTTGGCCTGATCGTCTGTATTAACGATACCCGGGTAGGCGAGTGCGAGTCGGGCCGGGTCGAAAAAAGTGGCTGGCGATCGCAGCGTTTGTTCCCGGGTGAGCGGGATTTCGCTGATTGCCTGCGGCGCGCGGCGGCCGGGCGTATAGGCCGTGATCTCCACGCCGGGCAGTTCGGATGGCGCGTTTTGCAGCGCGAGTTCGAGTACCGTTTCTTTGCCTGCGTTGATCAGGATTTGCCGGAGTCGGAGGAGCGCGTATCCGGGCATGTCAACAGATAGTTGGTAAAACCCCGGGGTGCAGTCGGTGAAAGTGAATTGGCCGTCCAAATCGGTGCGCGTTGCGCGGACGGATTGCGAATCGCGCTCGGATTGGAGCTGCAATGCGGCGCCGGCGATCGGGCTGCCGGCGGCGGCATCGAGCAGGACGCCGCGCAGCGTTTGCGCGCTGGAGAGTCCTGTGATATGGACAAACAAAATAAATAGAAAGCGACTCCGTACATTCATCGGCAAAAAATTCTACATTGGTCGTTTAAAATCAGTTCCTGCGCTAAATTAACTTGCTTTATTCGCAGTTTTTTGTAAAAATTTGAAAGTCAAACCAAAACAATTTCAATTATGTACATTTTACTTGGTATTCTATTTTTACTGCTTTTTCTCACCCTGGTGACCGTTCAGCAAGGTACGGTGGCGGTGACTACCATTTTTGGAAAATACAGCCGCAGCCTTCGTCCGGGCCTCAATATCCGGATTCCGCTGATCGAAACGATTTTTAAACGCATTTCCATTCAAAATCGCTCGGTCGAATTGGGCTTTCAGGCGGTGACGATTGACCAGGCCAACGTGCATTTTACATCCCTGTTGCTATTTTCTGTGATGGATAACCAAGAGGAGACCATCAAAAAAGTGGCGTTCAAATTCGTATCGGATCGCGATTTCATGGCCACCTTATCGCGCACGGTAGAGAGCTCGATCCGCGCGTATGTAGCGACCAAGCGCCAGGCGGAGATTTTGGGACAGCGCCGGGAGATCACCGAGGCGGTTAAAACCAACGTGGATCACATGCTCGAAGATTGGGGTTTTCACCTGATTGACCTGCAGATTAACGACATTACTTTTGACGAGGAGGTCATGCGCTCCATGTCGAAGGTCGTGGCGTCGAACAACCTCAAGGCCGCCGCCGAAAACGAAGGCCAGGCGCTGCTGATTACCAAGACCAAAGCAGCGGAGGCCGACGGCAACGCGATTAAAATTGCCGCCGAAGCAGAACGCGAGGCAGCAAAAATGCGCGGCCAGGCCGTGGCCCTCTTCCGCGAAGAGGTCGCCAAAGGCATGAGTCAGGCTGCCAGAGAAATGAATCAGGCCAACCTGGACACTTCGGTGATTCTGTTTTCCATGTGGACCGAAGCGATCAAAAATTTTACCGAGCACGGCAAAGGCAACGTGATTTTCCTCGACGGTTCAGTGGACGGTATGGAGAAAAACCTGCGGCAATTGATGGCGCTTAATAAAATTGATTTCGTGCCCGGGAATGAGGGCAAGCGGTAAGAGCGTGTCTAAAATTATATTCTCTGTTAATATGAAAAAGACTTTCATATTAGAGAGAAATATAATTTTATACATGCTCTAAATCAAGCGCTTGGATTTTGTTCAAATTTTGATTTCCGGGCAGTTACAGCCCAGAAATCAAAATTTGAACAAGATCTTAGATTTTAAATTCCAGCAAAAAAGTTTTTAGTTCGGCCTGAAACACCGATTCGTCCTGCTCGAAGAAGCGCACTTCAACGGGCAGGACAAATATGGGTAATTTATTTTTCCAGATGAAATTTTGGTGCAGCTCCAGGCGGGTCGCGTCTTTTTCCGTGGTCAGGATAATTTTATTGGGAGAGCTCATGCGTTCGTAGGCGTGCAGGAGTTCGATCAGGTCAGGTTCGGTGAAGTAGTGGTGGTCTTCGAATTCCTGGGTTTGCACGGAACGCGTGACGCCTGCGAGGTATTTGAGCAGGTAGTCCGTATTGGCGATGGCGCTGATGAGCAGCACGTCCGTCTGCAAGTCGAGCGGGCGGCGTAAATCCGGCCGCAGCAGGTCGTAGGGTTCTGCGTAGCGGTAGTGCGAGAAAAAAACGCGTTGCCGGGGATAGGGATCCAGCTCCTCCAGCATATTCTGCCGTTGTTTGGGCGTAAGATCATCCGGGCATTTGGTTACCAGGAGGATATCGGCGCGCCGGTAGGCGGATCGCCATTCGCGGAGGCGGCCCGAAGGCATGAGCCAGTCGCGGGTAAACGGCCGGTCGAATTCGGTGAGCAGGATATTCAGTCCGGGCGTGACTGCCAGGTGCTGGAACGCGTCGTCGAGGAGCAGGCATTGGGTATCCGGGTTTCGGCGCACCAGTTCCGGCACCCCCAGCGCCCGGCTTTCGCTGACGCAGATGGGCGCCGTTGGAAATTTTCGTTTAAACTGAAGCGGCTCGTCGCCCACCTCATCGGCGGAGTCAATGACAGTTACCATCCGAAAACCTGCCGTTTTACGGCCGTATCCGCGGCTCAGCACGGCCACATTCAAATATTGCTGCAGCCAGCGGATGAGGTACTCAATGTGCGGGGTTTTTCCTGTGCCGCCCACGGACAGATTGCCCACGGAGATTACCGGCAGGTCGAAGCGCGCGCTGCGCAACGCGCCGATCCGATACAGAAAATTGCGCACGGATACCCCCAGACCGTATAACAAGGCTAACGGGAGCAGCAAAATTCGAATGAGGATATCGTCGTACATACAGCGGATATTGCAGGGGGAATACAATCAGTGAATTCCGACACGGGCGCCAATACAAAAAAAAATCCCGCCGGATAAACACCAGCGGGATTCGAACGTGGTACCTCCCAGAATCGAACTGGGGACACATGGATTTTCAGTCCATTGCTCTACCAGCTGAGCTAAGGCACCATGCTGCTTTTTTGAGCGGGGCAAAGATACGGGTATTTTGTGTTGAATGTCAAATGATGAGCAGATATTTTTTGAAACAAAGTTATCCGGGGTTTGCCGGGCGCTTTTTTTTAGCAAAAAAGGCGCTTTCTTAAGCGTTCCCGCTGCCGCCGAATCGGTTTTGGATTGTCCGATCCGGCGGCAGCGGGCGCTTGGTGTTATTCCACGGCTACTTTTACTTTCCAGCGTTGCAGTCCCGATTCGATTTCGAGGATATACATCCCTTTCGAGAGGCCCTCGATTGCCAGGGGGATTCCTGTTTTTCCGGCTGCTTCCGGGTAGTTGATGGTGGCGATCAGCCTGCCGGGCATATCATAGAGCCTGCATTGCACGCCCATTTGCCAGCCGCCGGCCAGTTGGGCGGTGAAATGGCCATTGGACGGGTTGGGGAACACAACCAGTCCGTTGCGGCCGCCGTCCAAGTTGTCCGAGCAATCGGGCAACACGATACAATCCCGGAAATTGCAGCACTTGGTGTGCATCGCATCGTCATTCAGCGCGTGGAGCGAAGCGGTGAAGCAGACAGAATCGCCTGCCATCGCCGGCGCGCCCAGCGGAACGCTGATCGGGAACACACCGCCAGACGGGAGCCCAGGAGCCAGCGAGATAGTCGTATTATAAGGCGTCATGCCCGGCGGGCTGGTGAAGGTGAGGTGGAACTCGCCGGCGGTATAAGCCGACATATTTTTCAGCAGTCCGGAATATACCCACTGTCCGGTGGTCGGATCGCAGGTAATCTTTTCATCAAAGATGTAGCCGCATTCTGGTTCGCAGCTGAGTTGGACGGTATCGCGGCAAATTGTTTTGCCGTCTTTCAGCCATTTTATTTCGAGGAACTGCGCGGGCGCCAGGCTGGTATTGATACAAATATTGGGCAGCGCGATTTGTCCGAGCGGCAGTGAATTGCCGGCGGGGGGTACCGGCGCCAGGCTGATTACGGTGGGCGTGTAGCCGGTGACGAGCCAACCTGAGCCGAACGGGTTGTTGATCGTCATGGTAACGCCCGGACTAAGCATGCACAGGCTGATGCCGTTGAAGTACCCGGCGGCGTAGTTATTTTGGAGCAAAATGCCATAGCAGCAGGAGCCCGGCTCTGTCTCCAGCGTTTTAGCGCCCAGTAGTTCCAGATTGTCGCAGGGGTCGCAATCGGGAATTTCGATACAATAGAACGTGTCAATCGAACAGCACAAGGTGGAGTCTATCAGTTCCGGATCGCCATCGTGTGCCACCAGTTTAAAACAGAATTTTTGTCCGGCGATGTTCGGGCCGGTCAGCGCGAAGGTGTAGGTGCGGCATTGGCCCGCGAGGATGGGGTTGGCCGTTTCGTCCACGAAATTCGGCGTGACGACAATGCCCGCCGGGCTGTTGGGCATGAGCTGAATGTAGCCAATTGGGTAAGGTGCGTCCACCGGATTGCAGACGGTCATAGAATACACGACGGTTGTGTCCTTGCAGAAAATCGTGTCCGATCGCAGGTACAGGCATTCCGGTTCAACTGGGCAGTTGATGGTAAGCGTATCGGCGCAGACCACCTCGAAGTCCCAGTCGTACTGCTGCACAATGATCTGCTGCGGCGCATTGAGGATGCTGCCGAGGCAGAACGAAAGGAAATTGTTCAGGCCTCCGGCCGGTACGGAGTTACCCGGTATGCTGTTCACCAATCCGATGGAGTTGGACGTAATTGAATTGACGGAGAGCGAATCCGAGAGCGAGCTCAGGTCGAAATTCAGGTCGGCGTCCGGACTAAAAATTGAGATACCGGATATTCCGCCCGTCGAGTTGGCATAACTGAGCGTCCAGCAGCAGGCGCCCTCGGCAGACGAGTCGGCGCTGATGGAGAACTCCCCGCAGCCGCAGTCCACCAGCGTCAGTTCGAGTGGGTCGGAGTCGAGGCTGCAGCCGAAGGAGGTTGTGCCCGTGAGCGAGTAAGTACCGCTTTGCGTGACGATGAGGCACTGGTTGGTTTCGCCCGGGATCGGCACGCCGTTGAGGTTCCACTGGTATTGCGCCAGGTTGGCCGGGCCGCAGATTGTATCCGGATTGCAGCTTTCATAGCAGCCTGCGGGCGTAATGCAGAGGTCGGGCAAGGGGTGGATGACTGCCGAGGCGGCGTGGTTGCAGCCGGTGAGCGTATCCGTGCCGACGGCGGTGTACGTGCCGGCTTGCAGGACAGTGATAGCCGTGCCGTTGCCGCCATTGCTCCAGCTGTACACGACATTGGGTTGAACCGGATTGATGCTCAGGGTCGCAGGCGTGCCCTCGCAAGAGTCCGGCGACACATTGATTGTAAATGCCGGCGATACGGCCAGGGCGACCGGCCAAAGTCCCGACACCGCCGTGCAGCCATTCGCATCCGTCACCTGCACGGCGTAAGCTGGCAGGAGGTTGAAGTCGCAGACGTTGATTGTCTGGCCGATTTCTCCGGCGAGCGGCGCCAGGCTACTGTTGAGCCACTGGTAGGTAAAGCCCTGTCCGAGCGGCGCAGACAGCGTGATACAGCCGGCGTCGCAGATAAATTTAGGTCCGGACACGCCGGCGGTGGGCGCCGGCAGCACCGTCACCGTCACGGAGTCCAGCAATCGGGTACACCCTTGGGCGTTGGTAACGACCACCGAGTAAGCGCCGGCGGTATTGACTGTGATATTTTGACTTGTAGCGCCGGTAGACCACAGGTAGGTATTTCCTGCTGCGGCGGGGGCACTGAGCGTAACGCTATTTCCGGCGCAGACTGTCAGTTTGGGCGACCAGGCGATGGTGTCTGCGGGTGGGCTTGGATGTACGATCAGCGGCAAGGAGACTGTATTTTGACAGCCTTTATTGTTCACGACACTCAGCGTGACATTATAGGTATTGGGCGTCAGGTAGCTTTGCGACGGGTTTTGCGCGCCGTTCGAGGCGCCGTTGCCGAAATTCCAGAGCCAGGAGACGATATTCGAGCCTGTGGCGCTGAATGCGATGGGCTGGCCCACGCAAGCCGGCGAAGGATTCGCCGTGATGGTGGGCGTGGGCAGGCCGGCGACGACGATCGTTTTAGTAGTCGTCACCTGGCAGCCGGAGGCATTTGTAACCGTCAGCGAAACCGTGTAAGAGCCGCCGGCGGCATAGGTGTGCATGGGGTTTTGCAGATTGGAGGTGGTCATATCGCCGAAAGACCAGCTCCAGCTCACTGGCCCTTGTCCTGGCAGGAACGTGGAAAGATCCGTGAAGGATACTTTCAGGCAGCTGTCCGAGCTGGAGAAATCGGCTACCAGCGGGACGCATACACTGGTTTGGCGGGTGATGGTGCAGAGTCCGTTGGGTGGATTAAGTGTTGGCACGGTGGCGCTGAGCGTCACCAGGTAGCACCCGGCTTTGGTATAGGTATGCACGGCATTGCTGAGCGTTCCGGTGTTGGCGTTGCTCAGCGGATCGCCGAAATTCCAGCCGGTCAGGGTGACGTTGGTGGATTTGAACGTCGTGAAATCATAGGTATTGCAATTCGGGGATTGCTGCGTAGAAAAGAGCAGCAGGGTATGTGGAAGCGGCTGGCAGTTACCTGAGGGGTTGCAGCTATCAGTTTGCACCACCTGGATGGTATTCGACTGGTTGGTGCAGCCGTTAGCGTCCGTGACAACAACCCAGTAGTTGAAGACGCCGACGACCAGGGTGTTTGAATGGGTGTAGGTGGACTGCGTGGGCGGGAGCGCAAGGAGCGTGCCGTTACGGTACCAGGCATAGGTGTAGCCCGGGCCGGTCAGGGCTGTCATGGTGACGCTGCCCGTGTTATTGGGCGGCAGGATACACAGCAGGGTATTGTTTGGGGTAGAGATCGAGGCGGTTGGTCCGGGCAGTGCCACGGCCTGGTAGGTAGCCACGGCCGTACAACCGGCCGCGTTGGTCACGGTGAGTACGTACGAACCGGCGGCGGAGATGCTGGTCGTTTGCGTATTCACGGAATTAGACCAGGCATAGCCCGAATAGCCGCCGGGGGCGTTCAGCGTAGCGGATACGCCCGGGCACAGGACGCCCGTTTGGGTGATCGTCGGCGTGGTGGCCGAGCCCAGGTTCAAATTCAGGCTGACAGGCAGGCTGTTGTTGCAGAGCGTGACGGTGGCCTGGAGGGTGGCCGGCCCCGTAGTATTATTCCACTGTACCTGTACGTTTGCCGTACCTTGTCCGCTGATGACACTTCCGGCGGAAGCCGGCGTAATCGTCCAGTTGAACACCGCGTCCGGATGTTGCGCCGGGCCGACCGAATAGGATTGCACGCTGTTGGTGCAGGCGCCGCCGCCGGTCAGCGTGAGCGGTCCGTTGATCGTTTTGGCCGTGAGTACGCGCCGGATGGTATCCGAGAGGCAGAATGGCGCGCCCAGGCTGCCTTGTTGTAAAACGAGCGCGTATGGCCCGCCCGCGTTCCAGGTCACCGTGATCGGGTTGCCGGAAAAGGAAGCCGGCGATCCGCCGATGACCGTCCAGACAAAGCCCGTACCGGGCGCTCCGCCCTGGCCGAAATACGTTGCTGTGCTGCCCGGGCAGATGCTGGTTGGCCCGTCCACACCGGTGGGCTTCGGTGTTGCAACGACCTTAATAATTTTTTTAACGATGGAATTGCAGTAGGCGTTGGGGTTATTGGACATAGCCGTTACGACGTAGATACCTGGGCTGACGTTCCAGCTTACATTGATGCTGTTGGTACCCTGACCGGTAAAAGCAACCGCGGGCGAGATACTCCAGGTATAGGCGGCAGACGGCGTGGCTGTTGCGGTGAAGCTCGAGCTCGTGTTTTGGCAGACAGTGCCTGGAACCGGCCCTGTTACATCGAATTCTGTGCGGATATTTACCTGCAGGCTGGCGCTGCCTTGGCAGTCCGTCTCCGGATCATGCCCGGGCAATCCGCCCAGGAAGGGGCTGGAATACGTCAGGTTGATGGTTCCCGGGCCGGGTGCTGCGCCCCACTGAACGGTGATAGTGTTGGTTCCTTGTCCGGACAGCAGCGTGCCGCCGGTGATTTGCCAGTTATAGGCGACGCTCAGCCACTTGGGCACGGTGTAGGTGGCAACGCCATTTTCGCACACGAGCGTGAGGCCGTTAATTGGGACTGTGGGCGAGATAATTGGGATTTGTACCGAGACCGGTTGGCTACAGTACGCGCTGTCGCAATTGGCTACCGCGAGCGAGATATTGCCGACCGGGCCGGCGCCCCACTGGACGCAGATGGTATCGTTGCCCTGGCCGGTAAAAGGCAGGGGGAGATTATTGGCATCCAGCACCGTCCAGGTATAAGTCCCGCAGTTGGTAGCATTCGTCCAGTACTTGCTACTGTCGCCGGCGCAGAGCGTGGAGACACAGAAAATTTCCGGTCCCGGGAGCGAGTCAATAAATATATCCCGCTGCACGGTATCGGCGCAACAGCACAGCGGCGCGCCCTGATCGTCGAAATTGTTTTTCGTAACAATCAGCGTGGCCGTGTAGAGGCCCGGCGTGGCGTATTGGTGCGTGGGTTGGAACATCGTGGAGGTATTTCCGTCCCCAAAGTCCCAGAAAAAGGAAGAACCGCCGATGGAGTTGTTGATAAACGTGAGGGGCGCATTTTGGCAGAGGCTGTCGTTGCTGACCTGGAAGGCGGCGGTTGGGCCGCTGAGGATTTCCACGCAAAAGTCGTACACGGTGGTTTGTCCGGCGCCGTTGGTGACCGACAGCGAGATCGCGCCGTTTCCGGCGGCGCCCCAGGCGACGTTTATTTCTGCCGGATTGCCGCCGGGCGAAACGGTTCCACCGGTGACGGTCCAGCTGTATGTAAACGAGGGATTATAGGATACAAAATACGTGGCGCCGCTTTTTTCGCAGGCATAGACGCAGGGCAGGTCGGTCGGCGGGTTTCCGGCGCTGCCGCCATCGGGAATGTACGGCTCAAGATTGACGATAAAGCACTCCGGTTTGGGGCATTTCACGACAATTTTGAGGGTGGCGGCGCAGTCGTTGGGCTGTTGGCAGGAATTATACCGGTAGCGCAGCAGGTGTTCGCCACAGCAGTTCGCGGTGGTGGATTTGAGGAGTAGCTGGCCGTCCGGTGTGAGGTCGAAACATTCAACCGGGGTGAGCACCGTGATATTGCGCGGCAGGCCGGGCGTTACGAAGTCGTTGTCCTGCACATTGAACTGGATCGGGTCACCCGGCATGAGGCAGATCGAGTCGTCCACCGCGTGGTATTCGCCTTGTTGGGCAAAAAGCGGGAACGCCGAAATAAAAATGAAAAGCGGGAGGGTGTAGAATTTTATCATTTTCATGGGAAAAAATTTAGATACATAGAGTTGGTTAATTTTAATAACCAGTTGCCATTGGCGCTGCCAAGGGTGGTTGAAATGGTACAAAAATATTATTTTTTTTGAAAAAATAAAAATAAATTTGTCTGATAACGAATTTGTTGTGGGTATCCTCCCAAAAAATTTGCATTTACCGCAATGCGAGGGTATTTTGCGCGTTTTTAAATGCACACGCAACGACCCAATTTTTTTATCTCAATTTTATATCGTATGACAAGCAAAATGAAATCTGCAATCCTCGTATTTTTTTCCGCCCTGGTCCTGCTGCCTGCCTGTGGGGAGAAGGAGGACAACCGAACCAGGCCCGAGTTGCTTACGTCTGCCTCCTGCTGGGCCTTGACCAAACGGGAGGTGTACAATGCGGGTACGGCGCAGTGGGTGGACAACCTGTTGCAGAATTGCGAAAAAGACGACTGTTACACGTTTACCTCCGACGGTAACTACACCAAAAACGAGGGTGCGACCAAATGCAGCACATCCAGTCCGCAGGTTGTGTCGGGAACCTGGGCGCTCAGCGCGGACGAGCAGATGCTCACGCGGGTAGAGAACAACGCGTCCTTTACCTTTTCGCTGGTCGAATTGACGGCCGCGCGCATGGTGCTCGAGGGCAGCGTGCTGGGATTTCAGACGCGGTTTACCTGGGAAGCGCGGTAAGTCTTTGTTCGAATGTTGATTTCCGGGCTGCAACCGCACGGAAATCAACATTTGAATAATGTTCTGAACACGCGCGCATGCGGCCTACGCATCAATCCGCGCATATTTTGCATTCGCTTCGATGAATGCCCGGCGGGGCGGCACTTCGTCGCCCATCAGCATGGAGAACATGCGGTCTGCTTCAGCGGCGTCTTCGATGGTGACCTGCTTTAGGATGCGGGTTTGGGGATCCATGGTCGTTTCCCAAAGTTGTTCCGCGTTCATTTCGCCCAAGCCTTTGTATCGCTGCACCTTGACGGAGTCGTCGTCCTCCTTGCCGCCGGAGAAGTCCAGTTGGGCGGCTTTGCGTTCTTTATCGTTCCAGCAATAGCGTTGATTTTTACCTTTTTTCACCAGGTAGAGGGGCGGTTGGGCGATATAGACGTGGCCTTTTTCCACCAGGGCGCGCATGTATCGGAAGAAGAAAGTGAGGATCAGGGTGGTAATGTGGCTGCCGTCTATGTCGGCGTCGCACATGATCACGATTTTGTGGTAGCGGAGTTTGTCAATGAGGAGGATCCGGTGGCCCTCTTCGTCTTCTCCTACGCTGACGCCCAGGGCGGTGAAGATATTTTTGATTTCCTCGTTTTCGTAGATTTTATGTTCGAGCGCTTTTTCCACGTTGAGGATTTTACCGCGCAGCGGCAGGATCGCCTGTGCGTGGCGGTCGCGGCCTTGTTTGGCGGTACCGCCTGCGGAGTCGCCCTCGACGAGGAAGAGTTCGCTTTCTGCCGGGTTTCGGCTGGCGCAGTCGGCCAGTTTGCCGGGCAATCCGCCGCCCGTCAGCGCGCCTTTGCGCTGCACCATTTCGCGGGCTTTGCGGGCGGCGTTGCGGGCCGTTGCGGCGAGCACCACTTTTTCGATGATGCGGCGGGCGGGGTTTGGATTTTCTTCTAAAAACACTTTGAGGGCGTCGCCTACGCAGCGGCTGACAATACCGAGTACTTCGGAGTTGCCGAGTTCGCCTTTGGTTTGGCCTTTAAATTGCGGTTCCGGCACTTTTACGGACACGATAGCCGTGAGGCCCTCCATAAAATCTTCTCCGGAGATGGTGAAGTTCAGTTTTTTGAAAAAACCATTATCATCGCCGTACTTTTTGAATTCGCGGGTCAGTGCGCGGCGGAATCCGCTCACGTGCGTGCCCCCGTCGCGGGTGCTGATATTATTGACGAACGAGATTACATTTTCGGAGTACGAGGTATTGTACATCAGGGCGACTTCCACCTCTACGCCTTCTTCGTTGGCGGTGATGTAAATCGGTTTTTCGATCAATTTGGTTTTTGCTTCATCGAGCCAGAGCACGAATTCCTGCAGGCCGCCTTCTGAGTGGAAGGCTTCGGTTTTGAAATGGTCGTTTTCCTTTTCGCGTTCGTCGGTGAGTTGGAGTTGCAGGCCTTTATTCAAAAACGACAATTCCCGCAGGCGGTGGGCCAGGGTGTCGAATTTGTATTCGGCGGTCTCAAAAATTTCCGGATCGGGCAGAAAGGTCACGATCGTGCCGCGTTTATCGGTGTCCCCGATTTCCCGGGCGTCGTATTTGGGCTTACCTTGGGAATATTCCTGCTCGAATATTTTACCTTCCCGGTGCACTTCGGCGCGCAGGTACACGGACAGTGCGTTCACGCAGGATACGCCCACGCCGTGCAAACCGCCGGATACCTTATACGTATTTTTGTCGAATTTGCCGCCTGCGTGCAGGACGGTCATCACCACTTCCAGCGCTGATTTTTGTAGCTTAGGGTGCATGCCAGTCGGAATCCCCCGGCCGTTGTCGCGCACCGTGATACTGTTGTTGGCGTGGATGGTCACTTCGATGTGCGAGCAGTGACCGGCCAGGTGTTCGTCTATGGAATTGTCCACGACCTCCCAGACCAAGTGGTGCAGGCCTTTGATATCGGTGCTGCCGATATACATACCCGGGCGTTTGCGGACGGCCTCCAGGCCTTCGAGCGCCGTGATGCTGCTGGCGCCGTAATCGGTTCCGTTAGGGTTTTCGGCGGGGTGTTGTTCTTGATTTTCTTTCATAATATCTGTTTCCTCGGCGCTTTTTAAAAAAGGCGGTTGAGGTAATTGCGCTTGTGTTTAAAAAACGTGCAAAATTACAAAAAATCGGGGAAGAAACCAACACGCGATAATTTCTGCTGATTTCGTTGCGCGGTTTTCAGCCGGCTTCGAAGCGTGTGTCTAAAAGTATATTAGCAGGAAATATAATTTTGGACAAGCTCTAATCCTCTTAGCAAGGTCTGATATCCTTTACAGACAGCGAGAGGATTTTTTCTCCGCGCCAGTAGCCTTCCTGCAGGCTGAAGGCCATGTCGAATGGTTGGTGTCGGAGCGCGTTGAACGTATCGGCGATACCGAACCCGATGCCCATCCAGATTTTCGAGCTGCCTTTTTGTTGGATGGCAAAGCGCACGTGGTTATTTTCCAGCAAGCGGCTTCGGCCGGTATCCACGATATTGCGGGCGATGAATACAGGCGGCAGGTTGTGCGGGCCGAAGGGTGCGAATTGTTTGAGCATACGCCAGAATGCGGGTGTGATCTGGTGCAGCGCCAATTCCGCATTGATGGCCAGCATTGGCCGTTCGGCCTCTGGGGAGAGGCTGTTTTGCACAAGTTCTTCAAATTGCTGTATAAACTTGTCCACATTTTCCGGCGGCATCTGCATACCTGCCGCGTGCGCATGTCCGCCGAAGGAATAAAACAAGTCTTCGCAGTGCTGCAAGGCGTCGTACAGATCGAATCCCGGCACCGAGCGGGCCGAGCCGACGACGTGGTCGTCGCTTTGCGTCAGGATGACGGCCGGGCGGTGGAAGCTTTCCGCCATGCGGCTGGCGGCGATGCCGATGATACCTTTGTGCCATTCCGGTTCGTACAGCACGATGCTTTTGCGGGTTGTCCAATCCGGCAGCGCCAGAAAGCGTCGGCGCGCCTCTTCCGAGGTGGCAAAGTCCACTTCCCGGCGTTGGCGGTTAATTTCTACCAGGGCGCCGGCGTTATCGAGCGCGCTTTGTTTGTCGGCGGAAAGGAGCAGTTTGACGGCTTCCCGGGCGTCGCCGAGCCGGCCGGCGGCATTGATCAGGGGGCCGACGCCGAAGACGATATCGTTGATAGTCAGCGGATAATGGCGGTTGCTGCGTTGTACGAGCGCCCAGAAGCCCACGCGCGGATCCTGGTTGAATTTTTTCAATCCGTAATACGCCAGAATCCGGTTTTCGCCGGTCATCGGTACGATATCGCAGGCGATGCTGACCGCCACCAGGTCGAGCAGGTAATTCAGGTGTTCCACCGGGGTGTGGTGGCGTCGGGCAAAGGCTTGGGCGAGTTTAAAAGCGATGCCGCAGCCGCTGAGTTCCTTGTACGGGTAGGGACAGTCGGCGCGTTTGGGATCGAGGTTGGCGTAGGCCGGCGGCAGGGCGCCTTCCGGGAGGTGGTGGTCGCACACGATAAAGTCTATGCCGTGCGCCGCAGCGCCTGCGATGGTGCCGTGCGCCTTAATGCCGCAATCCATGGCGATGACCAGCGAGCAGCCGGTTTGGCGGGCGTACGCCACGCCTTCCCTGCTGATTCCATACCCTTCTTTATCTCGATCAGGCAGGTAATAATCAATATTTTTGTAAAAAACAGACAAAAAGGCATACATCAGCGCCACGCTGGTCGTGCCGTCCACGTCGTAATCGCCGTACAATAAAATCCGTTCGCCCGTTTGAATCGCCCGCTCGAGGCGTTCTACCGCGCGATCCATGTCGCGCATCAAGAAAGGGTCGTGCAGGCGGCTCCAATCCGGCTGCAGAAACTCCTGTGCTTCCGTCTCGTGCACAATACCCCTTTGGGCCAGCAACTGACCAAAAAGGGGCTCGATTTCCAGCGATCGGGCGATTTCCAGTGCGCGATCAGCGTCGAAATCCAGTATATGCCAGATCGGACGTATCATTTTGTTTATCTTCAGCAGCGAAGTTATGCTTTTTTAACAAGCGGACGAGTATTACTGTTTAATGGTTGCATACTTGATTTAGCGAAAATTCGTTTGTTCGGCTTCCCGGCCTTTTTGTTGCTGCCATTCTGTCATATTTTCCGGGCTTGGAATGAAATGTGCAAGGAATTCCGGCGTACGCCGCTTAAAGTCGTATCTTTGCCCGTTCCCGGCGCCTTTTGAATACGCCCGCTGATCCATTTATTCTTGATTTTTAGCACGAACTAATATGCTTGGATTTCTTAAAAAAATACTGGGAACGAAGCAGGAACGCGATCTGGCGAAATACCAGACGACGGTAGCCGAAATCAACCAGCACTTCGAATCGTACAAAAACCTCTCGAACGACGCCCTGCGCGAAAAAACCACGGAATTCCGGGACCGGATCGCAGCGTATCTGCAGGATATTGACGCAGAAATTGCCAGCGTCCGGCAACAGGCGGTCGAAACGGAAGATTTTTACGAAAAAGATACGCTTTTTAAAGAGGTGGACGCTTTGCAAAAGCAGCGCGACAAGGCGCTGGAGGATATTCTGATGGATATTCTACCGGAAGCCTTCGCCGTGGTCAAAGAGGCCGGCCGCCGTTTTTCCCAAAACGGCGAACTGACGGTCAGCGCCACCCCGCACGACCGCACCCTGGCTGCCGCCAACAAATCGTATGTGCGGATCGAGGGCGACCAGGCCGTCTGGAAAAATTCGTGGAAAGCAGCCGGCGGCGACGTCACCTGGAACATGGTGCACTACGATGTGCAACTCTTCGGCGGTATCGTACTCCATACCGGAAAAGTAGCCGAAATGGCAACCGGGGAGGGCAAAACCCTGGTGGCTACGCTACCGGCCTATCTCAACGGCCTCAGCGGACAAGGCGTGCACATCGTGACGGTCAACGATTACCTGGCGCGCCGTGACCAGGAATGGGTAGGCCCCTTGTATGAGTTCCTCCTGCTTTCCGTGGATTGTATTGATAAATACCGCCCGCACAGCCCGGAACGTATCCGCGCGTACCACTGCGATATCATCTTCGGCACGAATGCGGAATTTGGCTTCGACTACCTCCGCGATAATATGGTGATCAGCCCGGAAGAACTCGTCCAGCGAAAACACCACTTCGCGATCGTGGATGAGGTGGACTCGGTCCTGATTGACGACGCCCGGACGCCGCTGATCATCTCCGGACCGGTCACGCGCGGGGCCGAAGACCAGGAATATGTGGATCTCAACCCGACGGTCAAGCGCCTGTTTGAGGAACAAAGCAAACTCGCCGCGCAATTCCTGGCGCAAGCCCGCAAATTGATCGCCGAAGGCGCCACCGGCACGGAGGAAGGCAGCGGCGCCATGGCCCTGCTCCGCGCCCACCGCGCGATGCCCCGCAACCGCCCGCTCATCAAGTACCTCAGCGAAGAAGGCATTAAAGTACTCCTGCAAAAAACGGAGGACTATTACATGCAGGAAAACAACAAGCGCATGCCGGAGGTGGATCGGGAATTGCTGTTCACCATTGATGAAAAGAACCGCCAGGTGGAACTGACGGATAAAGGTATCGAATTCCTCGCTCGGTTCAACAACGACGCCAACTTCTTTGTCATGCCGGATATTGGCACGGAATTGGTCAAAATTGACCAGGACGCCAACCTGAACAAAGAAGAAAAAACAGAAGCAAAGGAATTGCTGGCCCAGGATTTCGGCGTCAAAAGCCGACGCGTGCACGCCATCCAACAATTGCTTAAGGCATATACGTTGTTTGAAAAAGACAACGAATACATCGTCGTGGAGGGGGAAGTCAAAATCGTGGACGAGCAGACGGGCCGCGTCATGGAAGGCCGGCGGTACTCCGACGGACTGCACCAGGCCATCGAAGCAAAAGAAAATGTGAAGGTGGGCGAAATTACCCAAACCTACGCCACGGTCACCCTGCAGAATTACTTCCGGATGTACCACAAACTGGCGGGTATGACCGGTACGGCCGAAACCGAGGCACAGGAATTGTGGGATATCTACAAACTCGACGTGACCGTTATCCCCACCAACCGGCCGATCGTGCGGCAGGATAAAGACGACCTGGTGTACAAAACCGCGCGCGAGAAGTACAACGCCGTAATCGAGGAAATTGTCGCGCTCCGCAATGCCGGCCGGCCGGTACTCGTGGGCACGACCTCGGTGGAAATCTCCGAATTGCTCAGCCGAATGCTCAAGTTGAAGGGCATTGACCACAACGTCCTCAACGCCAAACAACACCAACGCGAGGCAGAAGTGGTGGCCGAAGCCGGTAAGGCAGGCGCCGTCACCATCGCCACCAACATGGCCGGCCGCGGTACCGATATCAAGCTGGGGCCGGGCGTTAAAGAAGCCGGCGGCCTCGCGATCATCGGCACGGAACGCCACGACAGCCGCCGGGTGGACCGACAGCTGCGCGGCCGCGCCGGTCGCCAGGGAGACCCCGGCAGCTCGCAATTTTACGTGTCGCTGGAAGACAACCTGATGCGCTTGTTCCAAAGCGATCGCATCGCCTCGTTAATGGATAAAATGGGCCACAAAGAAGGGGATGTGATCCAACACTCCATGGTCACCAAATCCATCGAACGCGCACAGAAAAAAGTGGAGGAAAACAACTTCGGCATCCGGAAACGCCTGCTGGAGTACGACGACGTGATGAATATCCAGCGCGAAGCCATTTATAAAAAACGCCGGAACGCGCTGTTCGGCGACCGCCTCGCCCTGGATATTAACAGTGCCTTCCTGGCGATCACCTCGGAACTCGCCCATATCCATCGCGAAGGCGGCGATTTCGAGACCTTCCGGATGGACAGCCTGCGTGCCATCGGGATTGATCCGGTCTTCCCACCCGAAAAATTTAAGTCAACCCCGGCCGCCGCCGTGGCAGAAGCCTATCAGGTACAGGTACTGGAACTCTACGCGCACAAACGCCGCCAGGTGGCCGAACGGCTGCTGCCAATCATCAAAGATGTGCACGCCCGCGAAGGCCAACGATATCGGCGCATTATGGTGCCCTTCTCCGATGGCATCCTCGCCCTCAACATCAGCGCCGACATGGAAGAGGCGATCCGGACAGAAGGCAAAAGCATCATGCAAGATATAGAAAAAGTAGCCACCCTTGCGATTATTGACGACGCGTGGAAGGAACACCTGCGGAATGTGGACGATCTGAAGGAGTCGGTACAGGGCGCTTCTTTTGAACAAAAAGACCCGCTCGTAATCTATAAAATGGAGGCGTATAACCTCTTCGAAGGGCTGATCGGTCATATCAATTCGAGCGTCACGGCTTTCCTGCTGAAAGGTACGCTGGTGCTGCCCGACGAAGACAGCACGCGCCGCGCGCAACAGGCCGAAAACGCCCGCCGCGCCCAGGAAGCCGCCCTACGCAATCGCATCCGCGCCAATAACCAGTCTTCGATGACCGAAACCCAGGAGGCCGCCCAGCGCGCCGCCCAATCTGCCGGTCGCGAAGGCGCCGCGCAACGCGTGCAACCGATTGTCAAAGAAAAAATCACCGGCCGCAATGACCTGTGTCCTTGTGGCAGCGGCAAAAAGTTCAAACATTGCCACGGTAAATAATAAGTAACTGCTTTTTTGATTGTTTTTGAGCCAAAAAATACTTTTTTTTGAAGAAAAACACGTCGGCTGAGCAGGTACAATAAAATGTGGCAGTTTATGGCTTTCATTCTCGCTGAAAAAAATACGATCGCTAACCGATTTTTATCGGAGTTGCGTAGCGTCGAATTGCAGAAAGACCGGCTGCGTTTCCGGCGCAACATGGAGCGCATCGGCGAAATTTTGGCGTACGAAATCAGCCAAACACTTGCATATAAACCGATCGAGGTGGAAACCCCGTTGGGCATCGCGGTGCATACCACGCCCGCCCAACGGATCGTGCTGGCCACCATCCTGCGCGCCGGCCTGCCCTTCCACAACGGGATGTTGAATGTCTTCGATGCCGCCGACAACGCCTTTATCTCCGCCTACCGAAAAGAGCACAAAGACGGTTCGCTCGACATCCAGGTTGATTATATCAGCTCGGCCGATCTCGACGATTCGGTGCTGATTCTCTGCGACCCGATGCTGGCTACCGGCTCTTCCTTGAATTTGGTGCTGGATCGGCTGCTGGTGTACGGAAAGCCCGCCACAATCCATATCGCTGCGGTGATCGCCAGCGCCGCCGGCCTCGAGGCGGTGCGCCGTCGGCATCCGAAAGCGCATATCTGGGTCGG
>JBEIDF010000006.1:0-47094 GCA_040383605.1 Lewinellaceae bacterium | reverse complement strand
CCGCGCGGAAACCGACGGCCGCCTGAGCAAGTTGCTGGGCGTGTCGAGCCGGATCACGAAGGCGGAAGCATACAGAAACGGACAACGCCTGGATGTCGCGCTGCGCTTCAACGGTACGACGGTCTCGGGCGTAGGCTTCGAATTGTACCAGAACACACCGAACCCGTGGATTAACCGCACGCAGATCGGCTTCCACCTGCCAGAGGCCGGAGAGGCAACGCTGACGGTGTTCGACGAAACGGGCCGCCTGCTGTACACGCAAACGGGTGACTTCGCGAAGGGCTACAACGCCTTCACGGTGGATCGCGCCCAGGTAAGCGGTTCCGGCGCCCTGTTCTACAAGGTAGCGACCGACACAGACAGCGACGTCAAAACGATGATTCAGATGAAGTAGGAAATGTGCGGAGGTCGACGCCTCCCGATTTCCTGAAAATACGCCGCCCCGTCTTCGCAAGAAGGCGGGGCGGTTGTTTTACGGCGAGACAGGATAATATATATAAGACGGGAAAATAAGTTGATCCGGGCGTCGCATCGAAATACGCTGTGTCCTATTTTACCTATATTTGCCCGCACTTTTCAATCCACCCAGTATGCGAGATGTAATAGATTTAGTCGGAAGAATATTTTTGTCCGCAATTTTCTTGTTTGAGGCCATTGATTCTATGTTGTATTTCGAGAAAACAAAGGAGACAATGACGCAATACGGCCTGACCTGGAATCAGGACATGCTCTTATACGGTGCAATCCTATTCTTAACATTGGGCGGCGTGATGGTGTTGCTCGGGTACCGGACAACGCTCGGCGTGACGATGCTCCTGATCTACTGGGCGCCCGTCACGTTTTTAGTGCATGACTTCTGGAATTTTCCAAAAGAGCAGCTCCGGCTGCAAAGTATCCTTTTTATGCATGATGTTGCCATCATGGGCGGATTGCTCATGCTGGCCGGAAAAGGCAGCGGCCGTTACAGCATAAAGCGGCTGCTCGCCACCACGAAGGTTGGAAATTGGTAATTACGACGAGGCAGCCTTTTTGCTTAATCGGGAAAAATATTTCGGAAAAAAACGCTTTAGGTAAATACCCATCAGCTCCCGTCCGCCAAACCAGATTTCTTCTTTTCCAGTTTCAATAGCCCGCAGAATCGCAAGCGCCGCGCGCTCAGGCACCATCCCCTGCGCCGTCTCTACGTCCATTTCCCGATGTTCTGCCCCGTCTCCCCGAAGCGCATGCATGCTCACTTGGGTGTGAATGTACCCGGGGCAGGCAATAGTTATCTGTATCGGCGAATTTCGCAAATCCATGCGGAGGGTGTCGAAAAAACCATGTAATGCGTGCTTGGACGCCGAATATGCCGATCGCTGGTGCCAACCAATTTTTCCCGTTACGCTGCTGATGACCACGATGTGCCCCAGGTGATGGGTCAACATCGAAGGCAATACTGCTTTGGTTAAGGCGATCGTACCGAAATAATTGATGTTCATGATTTTTTTATCCACTTCTAAACTGGTCTCCCAAGTCAGTGAACGCTGCGAAATACCGCCACAATGAATCAGGATATCAATTTTGCCCACGCGCTGCAGAACGCCCTGCGCAATATTCCCCAGTGTTTCGTGGCGCTCTAAATCCAAAACCTGAACCAACACCGAGGCGGCGCCGGCTGCGGCGCAAGCGTTGGCTACTTTTTGAAGCGCCGCTTCATTGCGAGCGGAAAGAATAAGGTGCGCCTGCCGGTAGGCTAATTCAAGCGCAATGGCCTCGCCGAGACCAGACGATGCGCCGGTAATCCAAACGCGTTTATGTCGAAAAAACATGGTGTAATTTTGGTGCGATAATAGGGTATTTATCTGATTTGATCCGCACCCGTTTATTGAAAATTCCTGTAATTGAGTACACGAGGAGCACACTTATCGCCGCGCGCTCAAATAATAATGCCACAAAATACGCGTGCCTGCGCTGCGCCAGGGCCGCCAGTGCGCAGTACCCAACACAAAACGCTCGTGGTCGGGCCGCTCAGGCAAGTTCTTTAGCACGCGAAAGGCCTCCTGCATCGCAATATCGCCCTGTGGAAGGATATCAGGGCGCAGCAGGCACTCCGACAGGTATATGTCCGCCGTCCAGTTCCCAATACCTTTAAGTTGCGTCATCCGCCTGCGTACCTCCTCGTCTGGGAGCGTTTCCAACTCGTCCAGATGAAATCGCGCATCCACAATCGCCTCTGAAAGATGCCGAACATACCGCATTTTCTGGCGGCTGAGTCCGGCAGCCTGCAGCATCTCATCACTGTACTGCAGCAAACCGGCAGGGGTGAGCGGCCCCTCTGAATAGGCGCACAGGCGCGCAAAAGCAGCGTTCGCAGAAGCAAGCGAAACTTGTTGCTCTAAAATAATGTGCACTAGCGTCGAAAACCCTGGCGCACGCGCCCACAGTGGTGGAAAACCGTATCGTTCCAACACGCTGGCAAGGGCCGCATCGCGCTCAGCAAGAATTGTGCACGCATTGTTTAAAGTGAATTCGTCAAGTTTTATTATCATTGCAACGATCAAACAAGTCAACGCCCAATTGGTTTTAGTAACTGTTTTGCCAAACAGCAAACCGGTTTTCAAATTATGTCAGGGATCGTTGGCCCGAAGCAAAACTATTTAATTTTCCTTCCTTTGAAAATTGTAACCCTTACGCTCAGTCCCGCGCTTGATAAAAGCACCGCCGTAGACCGATTAGTTCCGGACAACAAACTGCGTTGTGCCGAATTGAAGATGGACGCCGGCGGCGGCGGAATCAACGTCTCGAAAGGTATCGCTAAACTCGGCGGGAATAGCACAGCGGTCTTTCCCTCTGGCGGGATGAACGGCGTTCGTCTGTGTGAACTCCTCGAAAAAGCGGGCGTTCAAACCGATACACTCGAAATTCCGTCCGAAACCCGGGAAAATTTTTCCGTCACAGAGCGAATTTCCAATGCCCAATATCGTTTTACGATGCCGGGCGCCCCGCTCTCTATCGCCGACGCCGATGCCTGCCTGGAGAAAGTGGCGGCGCATAAACCCGATATCCTCGTCGCCAGTGGAAGCCTGCCTCCCGGATTACCGGATACCTATTACCGCAAAGTGGCAGGCTTCGCCAAATATATTGGCGCCAAACTAATCCTGGATACCTCCGGACCTGCGCTCCGGGCAGCCGCGCATGAAGGCCTTTTCCTCCTGAAACCCAATATGAAAGAACTCAGCGCGCTGGCAGGCGTGGAAGACCTCGAAATGAACCAAGTGGATGATGCCGCTCTCCAGATTATCCATCAGGGACTGTGCGAAGTCGTCTGCGTATCCCTGGGGCCGCAAGGCGCTTTGCTGGTTACAAAAGAAGGCTTCGAGCACATCCCTGCGCCGACGGTGCGCAAACACAGCACCGTCGGTGCAGGCGATAGTATGGTCGCCGGTATGGTTTGGGCGCTTGCTGAAGGCCAAGACTACCGCGATATGGCCCGAACAGGCGTCGCCTGCGGCTCCGCCGCGACCCTCAATCCCGGTACCGAATTGTTTTCGCCGACAGATGTCTGGCGATTGCTGGAATGGATAAAAACATACGGGGAACGTTATCGTTTTACCGATTTTTGAAATCGGATTTGCTTATCTTTGCGGTTTATTACCAAGTGCCCGCCCGATCGGCAAATTTGCTTTTAATATAAATTTAAAAATGATTAATATTATTTTATTTGGCCCGCCAGGCTCCGGAAAAGGCACGCAAGCCGCCTTTCTGATCGAAAAGTACCATCTGATTCACATTAGTACGGGCGATCTGTTTCGCTACGAAATGGGCAATGACACCCCGCTGGGCCGCGAAGCAAAATCTTATATCGCAAAAGGCGAACTCGTCCCCGATAGCGTCACAATCGGTATGCTCCGCAATAAAGTGGAAGCCCACCCGGATGCGAAAGGCTTTATCTTTGACGGATTCCCCAGAACGATTCCGCAAGCAGTCGCACTCGACCAACTCCTTGCAGAAAAAAACGCCGCCGTCTCAGGCCTGATCGCCCTCGAAGTAGATGATGCGGAAATCGTCCAACGCATTTTATTGCGGGGACAACAATCCGGTCGGCCCGATGATTCCAACGAATCCATTATCCGTTTCCGGCTCGAGGTGTATAAAAATGAAACTGCACCGGTCTTCGATTATTATGCCCAAAAAAATAAAAGCCACAACGTAAACGGCGTAGGCTCTATTGATGAAATTACTGCCCGCTTGAGTGACGTGATCCTCAAATTTGAAAAAGAGTAAAACAGCATGCTGTAACTTCGCCAATTATATCACCTAATCTTGAATGCCGCATCGGCTCAACCGCTCCGTATGGTTCTTCCCGGCAATCCTTGGCAAGCCCTTTGGCAAAAACTTCCGCCCCCGCTCCAAAACAGGTATTACCTGACGCTGGTCATTTTTTTCTTTCTAATCCTCTTCTTAGATAAACATGACCTGTGGACACAGATACGCCTGCAACGCGCAATTAATCGCCTCGAAGCAGATAAAACCTATTATAAAGGGAAAATCGAGGAGGCAAAAGCAGAGGCGAAGGACTTTGATCTGACGAAAGAAAAATATGCCCGCGAACATTATTATATGCGGAGGGTCAATGAAGACGTCTATATCATAGACCGTCAGGAGTAAGGATCAACCACAGAAGTATTCTTGATCCAGACAAACCCGGTGGCCGTACGCAAATAGACCAGCCAATCGCTTAAATTAATTCCTAACTATCTATAATTCCATCTAATGTCCGTTTTAGTCAATAAACACTCGCGCATCATCGTGCAAGGTTTCACCGGTAAAGAAGGCACTTTCCATGCCGAACAAATGATTGCTTATCATACAAACGTCGTCGGCGGCGTGACACCCGGCAAAGGCGGACAAATGCACCTCGACCGCCCGGTCTTCAATACGGTGGAGGACGCCGTGAAAAATACCGGAGCAGACACCTCGATCATCTTTGTCCCGCCGGCCTTCGCGGCAGATGCAGTCATCGAAGCAGCAATGTCCGGCATTAAAGTGATCGTCGCTATTACAGAAGGTATCCCGGTGCAGGATATGATCCGCGCCAAAGCATACGTTGATCGCCACGATTGCCGCCTGATCGGCCCTAACTGCCCAGGTATCATTACACCCAACGAAGCGAAAGTAGGTATCATGCCGGGCTTTGTATTCAAACGCGGACCGATCGGACTCGTTTCAAAATCCGGTACCCTGACCTATGAAGCCGCCGACCAAATCGCTAAAGCAGGCTTGGGTATCTCTACCGCTATCGGTATTGGCGGAGATCCGATTATCGGCACGACTACCCGGGAAGCAATCGAACTGTTTATGAACGATCCGGAAACAGAGGGCATCGTGATGATCGGCGAAATCGGTGGCAGCCTGGAAGCCGAGGCCGCGCGGTGGATTCGCGCTAATGGCAACAAAAAACCGGTCGTCGGATTTATCGCCGGCCAAACCGCCCCTAAAGGCCGTAAAATGGGCCACGCAGGCGCTATCGTGGGGAGCGCAGACGATACAGCCGAAGCAAAAATGCGCATCATGGCCGAAAATGGTATCCATGTGGTGCAAAGCCCGGCCCAAATCGGCGCAATGATGAAACAGGTCTTCGGCGCCTAATACAAAAACAATAGGGTAGGGTGGAGGCGAAAACTTGCAAAATGATCAAATCCAAACTCCTATGTCACAAAAAGAGGCGGCATCCAACAACCCGGATGCCGCCTCTTGTTTTTAACAGGCTAAAAATTCGTCTGGTGAAGTGGCGCGTTAAAAAATCCCAGACCTACAAATGAGCGGGCAACGAGACTCGAACTCGCGACCCCCAGCTTGGGAAGCTAGTGCTCTACCAACTGAGCTATGCCCGCTTCTGTTTTCGGCCTCACCTGTTTCAAGGCCTTAAATCTTTACAAAGATAACGCCGTTTCTCCTTCTGGCAAGTGCTTTTTTTAAGTAAAACAGGAATTTTCTGCCGAAGGCATAAAATATGATATTTAGCAAAAAAGTGGCACGGGTTTTGCTTTTCTCGGACAGGCATTTACCTGTTTTGAGCATAATCCAAATCCTATGTTTAATTATCAAGCACAAATACAAGCCGATACGGCAACGATTGACCAGCGTGTCAGCCTTCTCCCCAATTCCCCCAACCCTTTTATTGAAATGACCCTTCTTTGGTTTCGCCTGCCCGAAGCGGCAGATGTTACGCTTCGCGTGCTGGATTCGCACGGCCATGTCGTAAGTACGAAATCCGGTCGGTTCGCGAAAGGCGAGAATCATCTGGTACTCAAACGCGCCGATATTCGGGAGCCAGGCATCTACCTGTGCCGCATCGAAACGCCTTTTGGAAGCGCCGGACGGCGCCTGGTGATGTATTGAAATGATACTTCCATCGAAGTGATCCAATGTGAAAAAATGAGCCGTCCCAATTTGCGGGCGGCTCATTTTTTTTCGCGCAAAAAAACGATAGCACAGTCGCTGCCGACTAAACGCCTAAAAATAAAAAATGAGCCACCCCAACTTGCGGGATGGCTCATACTATTTTCACTAACTAAAAGCGTGATAACGCGGTCAGATTTACCGACCAACCGTAAACTTAGCAGATTTGACGCCGTTGTCCGATACAATTTCCATAATGTACATACCGGATACCAACTCGCCAACCTGAATCAGCTGTGCATTGGCGCCTGCGGGAGCAGTACCCCAGTCGCCTTCCATCATCAAACGTCCGGCAAGATCCCGCACGCGGAAACGCAACGGACGGTTTTCGCTCAAATCAAAGCGTACCATTAACTCATCAATGGCCGGATTCGGCGACAGGCTCAAGGATTCGATCTGACGGTCGAGTTCGTTCGTGCTGACGTTCAGCGGCAGCGGGAAGGTCAAACCGTTGGTCAGTGCAACCCATACTTCAAAACCGGGCTGACCGCTCAGGAAGCCAGAGGCAAATACCGTGGCTGCCTGTCCTTGCAGAGGCGTTACGTCGGCAATGTAGGACGCTACCACCGCATTGTTGTTGTTGGAAGGCGTCACATTGACGATGTAGCTCGCAGCCGGTACATTGACATAATTGCTGAACTCGCCGAACTCAATATTGTCAAATACCACCAAACCCGGCGGCACCACCACATCTACTTCCGGCGCGTCCGGCGAACCATGGAACAGGTTCAAATCCACACCGCTGCCGGTCGCAGCGCGATCGCGGCCGTTTTCGTTGATATACAGCTGGAACGGCTTCGTCGGGTTGCCGACTACGCCGGCCGCCATGACGGTGTACATCTTGCCGGTTTCTACACCGGGCACGTTCAGATTATAAATGGCGTCGTTGACCGAAGTGCTGTTGGCGGGCGCCACCGACAGGGTGAAAGGCGTGCCTGCAGGCAACAGCCCAACGTTGGTCGCTTGGCGGAAAGCAAAATTGTCCAGGACGCGTGCATCGTCAAAGTAAACGTCCACCGTCGGATTGGGTGAGTTGTGGATGATCTGCGTGCGGGCAAAAGCCGGCAGGGGTACAACCAAACCGTTCGGAACAGCCAGGTACAACCCGAATTCCGGATCCTGGCCAACAAGGCCGCTTGCAAATACTACGCCAGACAGACCAGCGAGCGTCGAGAAATCTCCACCCCAAGTACCGACATTCGTTTTCGGCGCCGAAGTAGTCTCAATATCAAGTAGGTACACATCCGGCGTCAAACTCAGGTAGCCGGTAAAGGCGCCGTAGGCCAGATTGCCAACCAACGGAGTCGTTCCGCCGAAGGGCACAACGTCCACCGCCGGTGCATTCGGCGCGCCGTGGAAAATACCCAGTTCGAGTTGGGTGTTGTTTTCTGCTTCTTCCCGCGCATTTTCCAAAATGTTGAGGGTAAACGGCGTGCTTGGGCTGCCAACAATCCCGTTGGCTATCACAACATAGCGCTTGCCGTTTTCAAATACAACCGGGAAGCTGGCGATGACATCGTTTACGCTGGACGAGTTGCCCGGCGCAACGCCCACGGTAATATTCACACCGGCAGGAACATAACCAAAGCCGGTTGCGGAGCGGAACTCAAAGTTGTCCAGCGCCAGTTCGTCGTTGAAGTAAATATCCACCACGGGTGATGGGCTGTTGTGTACGATCTGGGCGCGTGCAACCTGGAAGGCCGGCAGTTCGATGACCGTACCATCGTTCAAGGCGGCAAACAGGCCAAAACCGGGGGCGCCGCCCAACAGACCGCTGGCAAATACGCGGATCGCCTGGCCGGACAAACCGCTCAAATCCGCCGCGAAGGTAGCCACGATCGGCTGCGTGCCGGCCGCTTTAATGTCTATAAAGTACTGGGCGTTGGGCAAAGCCAAATAGGGGCTAAATTCGCCAAAAGCGAGATCGCTGATCAAATTACCCGCCAGACGCTCGTCCACATCCACGGCAGGCGCATCCGGCGAACCGTGGAAGACGCTCACGTTCACCAAACCGGATCCGGCGCTTTCCTGCGCAGCATCCACGTACAAATTGAACGGCGTAACAGGATCGCCAACGACACCGGCAGCCATCACTGTCAGGCTGGCGCCAGTCGGCAGATTGACCGGGAAGGTCGCAATTGCATCTGCAGCGGACGTGGAATTATCCGGTGCAATACCAATCGTGAAATTGCGGTCAGAAGGCAACTCAACAAACGGCGTGGCCGTACGGAACTCAAAGTTATCGAGCAACAATTGCGCTCCGGCATATACATCTACCGTAGGCTCCGGACTGTTGTGAATCACTTGCACACGGGCGGTGGGGGTTACCGGCAAGGCGAGTACCGTGCCATTCGGGAGGGCTGCGTACAGACCAAATCCGGGGTTTCCACCAAGGAATCCGCTGGCAAATACCACGGCAGCGCCACCGGCCAAACCGCTCAGGTCAGCGCGGAAAGTCACGACAACCGACGGGAATCCGGCCGGGCGAATCGCAAGATCGTACACATCCGGCGCCAAGCCCAGGTACGGTGTAAGATCGCCATAAGACAGGTTGCTCAGGACGTTGCCGACAAATACGGCGTCCACATCCACCGCAGGTGCATCGGGCGAGCCGTGCAGTACGGCCACGTCCACCTCTGCGGGGTTAACAGCCGCCTCACGGCCGGCGTCGGTTACAATTAGGGTAAATGGCGTGGCCGGATTGCCGAGTACACCGCTCGCAATGGCGATGTAGGTTTTGCCATCTTCAAACACAACCGGGAAAGTCGCAATCACATCGTTCACCGAAGTAGAACTTGCAGGCGCTACGCCGATATTGATGTTTACGCCAGCCGGCACGTCAATGAAACCAGTCGCAGTGCGGAAAGCAAAATCGTTGAGCAGCAGGTCGTTATTTGCATAAATATCTACTGTCGGATTCGGGCTGTTGTGGATAATCTGTACCCGTGCAGTAGCCGGGGGCGGCGTGTAAAGCGGGAATTCCACAACGGAGCCGTCGGGCAGCGCGGCAAACAGTCCGAAAGCCGGCGTGCCGCCCAGGAAACCGCTGGCGAAAACGCGCGCGGCGCCGCCTGCCAGTCCGCTGAGATCGGCTACAAACGTGGCTACCACATCCGGCTGACCAGCGGGTTTGACCTGGAGCAGGTAAGAAGCGGGATCTACGGACAGGTATCCGGTAAACTCGCCATACGCGAGGTTGGTGATGATATCACCGACGCCAACAACGGCAATATCTACTGCCGGAGCGTCCGGCGAACCGTGCAGGGCATTGAAGTCCACTTTTGCCGGGTCTGCAGCGGCTTCGCGTGCGTTGTCGTCCACGATCAGCGTAAACGGCGTATTCGGGTCGCCCACGATGCCGGAAGCGGTTACGGCGTAGGTTTTGCCGGCTTCAAATACCACATTGAAAGAGGCAATTACATCGTTCACTGAAGTAGAGTTGGCAGGCGCTACACCAATAAAAAGGAGTACGTCTGCTGGCACGTCAATGAAACCAGTCGCAGTACGGAAAGCAAAATCATTGAGTAGCAGGTCGTTATTTGCGTAAATATCCACCGTTGGCTCCGGGCTGTTGTGGATAATCTGCACCCGTGCCGTAGTCGGGGGCGGGGTGTAAAGCGGGAATTCTACAACGGAACCGTCTGCCAGTGCGGCAAACAGTCCAAACGCTGGTGTGCCGCCCAAGAGGCCGCTGGCAAAAACGCGCGCGGCGCCGCCTGCCAGTCCGCTCAAATCAGCCTCAAACGTGGCTACCACATCCGGCTGACCGGCGGGTTTGACCTGGAGCAGGTAAGAAGCGGGATCTACGGACAGGTATCCGGTAAACTCGCCATACGCGAGGTTGGTGATGATATCACCGACGCCAACGACGGCAACGTCCACGGCAGGCGCATTCGTCGAGCCGTGGTGGGCGGAGAAATCAACTTTATCGGGATCAACACTCGCTTCTTGCGCTGCATCAGCGAAGAGCGTAAACGGTGTGGTCGGGTCGCCCACGATACCGCCGGCGAAAACAGTGTAGGAAACGCCTTCCGCTAGTGTGACGGGGAAGCTGGCAATCGCATCGGCGGCCGAAGCGGAATTCTCAGGCGCTACATTGATCGAAAATGCTACATCGGCCGGCACATCTACGTAGGGCGTAGCCGTGCGGTAAGCAAAATCGTTAATCAACAGATCATTTCCTGCATACACATCTACCGTGGGTTCCGGGCTATTGTGGATCACCTGGACGCGTGCATAAGGCGTTGCCGGCAGTTCAGCCACCGTGCCGTCCGGCAGCGCAGCAAATAATCCGAATCCGGGCGAGCCGCCGAGGAAACCGGAAGCGAACAGGTAGGCAGCACCGCCTTTGAGGCCGGTCAGATCGGCACGGTAGGAGGCTACTGTTGCAGGGTTTCCGGCGGGGCGGATCGCCAAATCATAGACGTCCGGAGTAAGGGAAAGGTAATCGGTAGATTCCCCGAAAGCAAGGTTGCTGATGATATTGCCGACGAAAACGGCGGCGACATCCACGGCGGGGGCGTCCGGAGAGCCATGGAAGGCAGCCACGTCCACCTTTGTGGTGTCCGTCGCGGCTTCGCGGCCCCGGTCGTTGATGACCAGATTAAACGGCGTATTCGGGTCGCCTACCACGCCGTTTGCAACAACAACGTATGTTTTTCCATTTTCAAGATTGACTGGAAATCCAACCAGCGTATCGTTTACCGAATTGCTACTGCCCGGAGCGATCCCCAGGGTAATGTCTGTTTCTGCCGGCAAAAACACGAAAGGCGTGGCGGTGCGGAAGGCAAAATCATCGAGTAAGAGGTCGTTGTTGGCATAGACATCCACGGTAGGTTCCGGGCTGTTGTGAATGACCTGTACACGCGCTACGGGCGCGAGCGGTAGTTCGACTACTGCGCCATCCGGCAGGGCTGCAAACAGCCCGAAGCCCGGCGAGCCGCCGAGGAAACCCGAAGCGAAAACGCGGATTGCGCTGCCGGTCAGGGCTGAAAGATCGGCTTGGAAAGTGGCCACGATGGCTTCCTGTCCTGCCGGTTTCACGTCGAGGTAATAGACGCCTGGATTCACTTCCAGGTAAGGCGTAAACTGGCCGTACGCCAGATTGCCGACGAGTTTGCCACCGGTGCGCACCACGACGTCTACCGCCGGCGCATCGGGTGCACCATGCAGTACGTTGAGGGCCACTTTGCCGGGTGTGGGCGTAAGTTCCTGCGCCTTGTCGTCCACAATCAAAGTGAACGGCGTGTTCGGATCGCCCACCACGCCCGAGGCTGTCACCGCGTACGTTTTGTCGGCTTCCAGTTGCAGCGAGAACGTGGCGATGGCATCGGCTACGGATGCGCTGTTGCCTGGCGCTACCGCAATTTCCAGCGAGAACAGGAAGGGCGGCACAGTCAGGTATTCCGTTGCTTGCCGGAACTCAAAATCGTCCAGCAGCAGTGAGCCGTTTGCATAGATATCCACTACCGGATCCGGCGAATTGTGGATGACCTGTAAACGGGCGTTTTGAGCGCCGGCTGTTACCGCGAACAGCAGCAGCGCCAAGAGTGAAGTGATAAAAAATCGCATAAACAATTGAAATTGGTTAAATTTTTCAGACTGACATTGGGTTAACATTGTTTTGTCTAAAGATGTTTATTAAAATGAGATTAAAGGTTAAACAAAATGCCCTCGATGCTCATATTTGACAATTTGGATGCTTTTCATTTTGAGATGTGTAGATGTTTTGTCCTTTGTTCTGCACCGCTTTTTGTTATTTTTTGACCGTATACTCACACTTTGCTTTTTTTATTTTTTCACAAAAAAGTATTATTTTTAATTTTAAAATATTAACAAACAGTTTTTTATGTTTTTTTTAAAAATAAAATTAATTCACAACCGCAAAAAAATGTTACATATTTGTGCCAAGCGCTGTTGCACTTTTGTTGCGTCAATGGTGGCAATAAACGGTTTGCCGCCTGATGCATGATGTTCATGGGGTTTTACAAATTCAGGTAAGAGGGCAAGTCCTCTCTTTTAATGAAAAGCGAGGACTTGCTGTATCCTGAATTTTTGCAAACGAGTTGTTAAGGACCGTTTTCCTGTAATTTCCGGGAATTTTTTGGCGTTTTAATGCTGACATTGCTGCTATAGCGCTTTTCGCCTCACGGCTCGGAACTAAGTTTAAAAATGTTCATGGGATTATAATTTGTTGTTTTACGACCACGCCAAATGAGGCGTGGTTTTTTTTTGCATCGCCGGCGCTGCGGTGCACGCAGCTGTATGAAAATGTATCGGGCAAATTTCGACCCGGAATGCGGCCGGCCAATATTTATCCCTACCTTTCGGGCGAAAAACAGTACCAATCCGAACCACCCAACTATGTCTGCATCTACCGGGGAAGTAAAAAGAGTCACGACACACGTGGTGCAAGCCATGAAGAACCGCGGCGAAAAAATCGCCATGCTTACGGCTTATGATTTTTCCATGGCCCGCATTCTTGATGAAGCGGGGATTGATATTTTGTTGGTGGGCGATTCTGCCTCGAATGTTATGGCCGGGCACGAAACGACCCTGCCGATCACCCTTGACCAAATGATCTACCACGCCCAGTCGGTGGTTCGCGCCGCGCGCCGCGCGTTGGTGGTTGTGGATATGCCGTTTGGTAGTTACCAAGCCAATTCCGAGATTGCGCTTCGCAGCGCGATCCAGATCATGAAGGAGTCCGGCGCGCACGCTGTCAAACTGGAGGGTGGCGAGGAAGTTGAGGATTCTATTCGCCGAATTTTGTTGGCCGGAATACCGGTCATGGGGCATCTCGGCCTGACGCCGCAAAGTATCTATAAATTCGGAACGTACTCCGTGCGCGCCCGCGAGGACGCGGAGGCGCAAAAATTGCGGCGCGATGCCCAGTTGCTCGACCAGCTGGGCTGCTTTGCGCTCGTGCTGGAAAAAATTCCCGCCCAACTGGCTGAGGAGGTATCCAACCTCATCGAAACGCCCACCATTGGCATCGGCGCCGGGCCGCATACCGACGGTCAGGTGCTTGTAAGTCATGATATGCTCGGAATTACGAAGGATTTTAATCCGCGATTTCTCCGACGCTACCTCGAACTCTTCGAGCAAATCGGCGATGCTACCCGTCAATATATCGCAGACGTCAAAAGCAATGAATTTCCGAATGCGTCGGAGCAGTATTGATTGTCTGCTCGCCGGCAAAATTTGCATATATTAAAATATTCCCATATTTTTGTCCGGCATTTGCGCAAAATCAATGCTGGACGGTTGATTGCGCTGAACCCAAACTTCAATTGTTTAGACACACTTTTAATCCATGAAAAACAGCAGAATCATACGCATGCGACTCTTCATTACCCTCGGTTTCGCCGTGTTACTTGTCGGTTTGGCCTTTGCCTGGAAACCGTATCAGGCCATCTATGTAAAAGGTGTTCCGCCGCAGTTGGCTGAGATGTACGTCAATATCCCCACTGGCGCCTCGGTTGACGATGTGACGCACATTTTGCTTGGCGGTGGTTTTATCAAAGATGAAAATAGTTTCCGCTGGGTGGCGGAGAAAATGAGTTACAAGGGGAAAGTGCGTCCCGGTCGTTATAAAATTCAGCCGGGTTGGAGCAACCGCGAGTTGGTTGCCCATCTCCGTTCCGGCAAACAGGCGCCGGTTATGGTGGTGCTTAACAGCGAACGCCTGCCCGAAGATGTGGCCGGCAAGGTGTCGCGCTTTCTGGAAGCTGATTCGCTGGAGCTCCTGCAGGCTTTCCGCAATCCGGCTTTGCTTCAGAAATACCGTCTGACGCCCTCCACACTCATGAGTCTTTTTATCCCGAACTCTTACGAGTTTTTCTGGAATACCTCTGCCGAGGGTTTCTTGGAACGTATGTCCCGCGAGCATGAAGCGTTTTGGACGAAAAACGACCGCCGCGCCCGCGCTCGCGCACAGAATCTTACCCCTGAAGAGGCCTACACGCTTGCTTCGATCGTGGAGCGCGAGACAAATCAAAATGCCGAGAAGCCAACGATTGCCGGTGTGTACCTCAATCGCCTGCGCAAAAATATGCTCCTGCAGGCTGATCCGACCTGCGTCTTCGCTACCCGTGATTTTACAACCCGCCGGGTCACGCAGTACCACACGAAGTACAATTCCCCCTACAACACCTATATATACAAGGGGCTGCCTCCCGGCCCGATTAGCACTGCTTCCATCGCCAGCATTGACGCGGTACTCAATCCGGAGTCCCACAACTACCTTTACTTTTGTGCAAAGCCTGACGAGTCGGGCACGCACGCTTTTGCTGCGACGTACAAAGCGCACCTGGTGAATGCGGAGCGGTTCCACGCCTGGCAAATGGTCAAGTTCGGGGCGGCTAATGCTAAATAGACACCCTTGTGCCAGCGCATGTCCAGGATTTTCTGCCTACATCCAAAAAAGCATAATTTTTATAAGTTTCGCCTTCTTAAAGGCGCATAAACAAGGCCGCATAGTGAAAAACGGCGAAAAATAAGTTGTTTTTGACTCGGCAGGAAAATCCCGGACTTACGCTCCAAACAAACGACCTCAAAAAGCCGATAGCACCACGGTCACCTGGTGGTTACAGCGCGGCTTCTGGCAGCCATGGCAATGAAGGCAATCGCATATAACCTCCAAACGCCCGGTTAGCTTTTGTAAGCAGGATTCACAAGGATCCCCGGAACAACTGTGCTCCATCGCCGGGCCGCCACGCTCTATTACCAGATCGTTCCCGCTTCGCTGGAGCTCCCAGGCAATCGAATTAATCTTCTCCGGATCGTTCTTGACCGAAGCAACAATCAAATACTTGCTGTTCGACCCGTCCGTACCCCAAACAAAACGAAAGTCAGATGCCGTCGCGCCATCGTTCCCAAGTCGCCGCTCAAAGGCCGATTTCAGGAAGGACTCCTGCGCAACAACGCTGATTTGGTTGCTGGCCGGGTCTATTCGACCAATCGGAATCAATTCCTGCGTCCGGGCAATTTGCATGAAAAAGCCGGTGAAGATGATCAGCATGAAAATTTTGATGTTCATATAAGGCTATTTAATAAAGGTGTGCCTACTCGATGCGCTTTTCGGCTTCCGCGCCCGTACTCGCTTGTAAACAGGATTTTCCGGGAGTTTTCCTGGCTCGCACTGGTCTCCAGCGTGTATTGAACGGCCGGTTCAATTCCGGTTCCACCGCCGATCGCCCAAACCGGGCGCCACGCAGCAGTTCCGGACACAAAAATACCCCCACCCACAAAAGGTATGCAAGGACGATTCTGCCCCGGTACAACAGGTGAAAACTCGCTCAAAAAACCCAGTTGGCAGATACAAACGATTCATTTTCATAGATATAGTTTTGTATCAAGTGGTCGAGTAATTGAAAAAACGCCACGGTTATGAAAGGGTAGGGGGGCAGGAGACTACGCTTCGCACCCGGCGCGGAACCCCCTTTTCAAAACTTTTTTAAAAAAAGTTTAAACCACCCTTGGAAATCCAGATCATCTGTGTGTATCTTTGCGGGCGCTTTTGAAGAAAGGACATAACCAAATCAAATTTGGGCCATCTAAAAAAGCGTATACAAAACAATCTAAGGTAATGAATCAGAAAATTCGCATCAAACTCCGTTCCTACGATTATAACCTGGTGGATAAGTCCACAGAGAAAATCGTGAAGACGGTTCGTGCGAGTGGGGCTGTTGTAACTGGTCCGATTCCGCTGCCAACTGAGAAAGAAATTTTTACCGTGCTGCGCTCGCCGCACGTAAACAAGAAGTCTCGGGAGCAGTTCCAGTTGCGCACGCACAAGCGCCTGATCGAAATCTACACCCCCACCCAAAAAACGGTGGATGCCCTCTCCAAGTTGGAGCTCCCGAGCGGTGTAGACATTCAGGTCAAGCTCACCTAACCACTCGTTCGAATTAAGTCGGCAGTTTCCGGCTGTATTCAAAGTGTTCACGTTTTTCGTGAATAACTGATTGCGGTCGAAAGCGTTTCCGGGACACGGAAAGTCGCTATTTTTTTATTACGACGTTCCGCAACCACTCGCTTAAAACACCAATCGTTCAATTTAAAAAAACATCATTCGTGAACGGTCTGATTGGAAAAAAAATCGGCATGACCAGCATCTACGACAAGAACGGTAAAAACGTTGCTTGCACGATTATCGAGGCTGGACCCTGCGTAGTAACGCAGGTGCGCACGGAGGATACCGACGGTTATTCCGCCCTGCAACTCGCTTATGGCGAGCGTAAAGTAAAAAACACCCCGGCCGGCCTGATCGGCCATTTCGATAAGGCCGGCGCTACGCCCAAACGCGAAATCACAGAGTTTCGCAACATGGGCATGAGCAAAAACCTGGGCGATGTGATCCGCGTAGATGAAGTCTTCCAGGAAGGCGATAAAGTCAGCGTGGTCGGCACCTCTAAAGGTAAAGGCTTCCAAGGCGTAGTAAAACGCCACGGCTTCGGCGGGGTCATGCAGCAAACACACGGTCAACACAACCGACTCCGCGCGCCGGGCTCGCTGGGTAACTCCTCCTTCGCTGCTAAAGTAATGAAAGGCATGCGCATGGCAGGCCAAATGGGCAATGAGCGCGTGAAAGTGCGCCGCTTGCAGGTACTCAAAGTATTTCCCGATCAAAATCTTATTCTCGTCAAAGGCGCAGTGCCAGGTCACAAAGGCGCTTTTGTGGTCATTGAAAAATAAGCACAATCCGGAACAATGAAAGTAACGGTATATAATACGCAAGGCCAGGATACCGGCCGCACCATAGATCTCCCAGAGGAGGTGTTCGGCATTGAACCGCATGAACACAGCGTCTGGCTCGATGTAAAACGCTATCTCAACGCGCAGCGTCAAGGTACGCACAAGTCGAAAGAACGCAGCGAAATAAGCGGTTCCACGCGCAAATTGCACCGCCAAAAAGGTACGGGTGGCTCGCGTAAAGGGGATATCAACAACCCGCTCTATCGCGGCGGCGGACGGGTCTTCGGCCCGCGTCCACGCAACTACGATATTCAGGTAAATGCTAAGGTGCGCCGCCTGGCGCGCCGTAGCGCACTCTCGGCAAAAGCAAAAGCCGGACATATCGTGGTGGTAGAAGATTTCCGCTTCGATGCGCCTAAGACGAGGGACTTCCAAGCAATCCTGCAGGCGCTTCAAGTCGCTGATAAAAAGCCGCTGACGGTACTCGCCAATTACGACAAAATGCTCTACCTGTCGTGCCGCAACCTGCCGTCCGCCGCAATCACGCCCGCGCAAGACCTCAATACCTATGAACTGCTCAAAGCAGGCGCCTTGGTAGTAACGGAAAGCGCAATCGAAAAAATTAAAGAATTCTGTGCATAAACCTGGTTGCAGACGCGCACAACAGCGCACTTCAATCTATCCTATCTAAAGGTCATGGCTAAGCAAATATTAATCAAACCGGTCATCACTGAAAAATCAACCCGCCTGACGGACAAACGCAACACCTATGTGTTCGTGGTCGCACGCGGCGCGAATAAGATCGAAATCAAAAAAGAGGTCGAGCAAAAATTCAGTGTCGGCGTAGAACAAGTCAAAACTGCAGTGATCCCCGGGAAACCGAAATCCCGCAGCACGAAAACAGCAGTCGTTCGCGGACAAAAAGCCGCCTACAAGAAAGCGTTCGTAACGCTTACCCCGGGCGATTCTATTGACCTGTTCGGCGATCAGGCTTAAAACACGATCAATTATTATTAAGACAACGCACAACTGAGTCGTCATGGCAGTTAAAAAATACAACCCGCTCACGCCAGGTACCCGCTACCGGGTTTCAGTAGATCGTTCCACGCTGACTAAAGGCGCTAAACCGGAAAAATCACTTCTGGTTACGATCGGTAGCACCGGCGGCCGCAATAGCGACGGACGTCGCACGATGCGTTACCGCGGCGGCGGCCACAAACGCCGCTATCGCGTGATTGATTTCAGACGCGATAAAGAAGGCGCAGCAAAAGTCGAAAGTATTCAGTACGACCCCAATCGCAGCGCCCATATCGCACTGGTACAATACGCAGACGGCGAACGCAACTATATTCTGGCGCCGAACGGCCTGAAGGTCGGCGACCAGGTGGTGTCGGGCCGTGGTGTAGCCCCTGAAAATGGCAACTGTATGTTTCTCGCCGAAGTGCCGCTGGGCGCTTTCGTTCACAATATCGAATTGCACCCCGGTCAGGGTGGCTCCATGGCGCGCAGCGCCGGTGCTGGCGCACAAATGATGGGCCGGGAAGATCGGTACGCAGTTCTGCGCCTGCCCTCCGGGGAGATGCGCCGTGTGTTGCTGACCTGCCGCGCAACCATCGGTATCGTAAGCAATCCGGACCACAACCTGGAGATCATGGGTAAGGCCGGTCGCAATCGCTGGAAAGGCCGTCGCCCGCGCAACCGCGGCGTAGCCATGAACCCGGTTGATCACCCCATGGGCGGTGGCGAAGGGCGCGCTTCTGGCGGTCACCCGCGCAGCCGGAAGGGTATCAAGGCAAAAGGCCTCAAAACCCGCAGCCGTACCAAAGCGTCCAACGCACTCATCATTAGTAAACGCAAAGGCGCGCAGAAGTAAAATCCTCGGCCCGCTCCCGATAAAACGGATCGAACCAAACACTCTTAACGAGATATTCAAAATTACGCTATATGCCTCGTTCGCTTAAAAAAGGCCCGTACGTACACCACAAACTGCTCGAGAAAATCGCAAAATCGAAAGGCAGCAACCGCAAACAGGTGATCAAAACCTGGAGCCGCGCTTCGATGATTATTCCCGATATGGTGGGTGAAACGATCGCCGTACACAATGGCAAAACTTTCGTACCGGTGTTCGTTACCGAGAATATGGTCGGCCATAAACTGGGAGAATTCGCCCCCACGCGTAACTTCCGCGGCCACGCCGGCAATCGCTAATTAAATAGTATACTAATTTCATTCAAATAATGGAAGCTGTAGCAAAACTTAAAAATTGTCCGATGTCGCCGCGCAAAATGCGCCTGGTCGTTGACAATATTCGCGGCAAACGGGTGGAAGATGCCCTGTACATCCTCCGGTACACCAATAAAGAAGCCGCTACGTGGCTCGAAAAACTGGTGCTCAGCGCCGTGAATAACTGGGAGCAGAAATCCGAACAACAGGGTGCTTCCAGTGATTACGACCTGTACATCAAAACAGCCTTTGTTGACCCGGGTGGTATTATCTATCGCTTCCTCCCGGCCCCGCAAGGCCGCGCCTACCGCGTGCGTAAACGCCGCAACCATGTCACAATTATCGTGGAAAATCGCATGGCACTCGAAGACGAGGCTTAATTCAATCCGTACACTCACACTCATTCAGATATAATAATGGGTCAGAAAACAAATCCGATAGGTAACCGCTTGGGCATTATTCGCGGTTGGGACTCTAACTGGTATGCCGACAAAGATTACGGCCTCAAAGTAGTGGAGGACGAAAAAATCCGCAACTACCTCCGCGCACGTCGCCCTAAAACGGCTACGGCGGATCCGCGCGAACGCAATAAACCAATGCAGAACGGTATCAGCCGAATCGTTATCGAACGCACGCTCAAACGCGTAACCGTGACGATTCACACCAGCCGCCCCGGTATTATTATCGGAAAAGGTGGTAAAGAGGTGGATCTGATCAAAGAAGAATTAAAAATCCTCACCGGTAAGGATGTTCAAATTAATATTTTTGAAATCCGAAAACCGGAACTGGATGCCAATATCGTCGGCGAACAAATCGCTAAGCAAATCGAAGCGCGGATCAATTACCGCCGTGCAATTAAAGCTTCGATCCAAAGCACGATGCGCGCCGGCGCTGAAGGAATCAAAATTCGCATCGGCGGCCGTCTGGCCGGCGCTGAAATCGCTCGCACAGAAGAGTTTAAAGAGGGGCGTACACCCCTTCATACCTTCCGCGCAGATATTGACTACGCACTCTGCGAAGCCCTCACGGTGTACGGAAAAATCGGCATCAAAGTGTGGCTCTTCAAAGGCGAAGTTCTGACGAAACGCGAACTCACACCCTTCGCAGCAGCCGAAGGAACTGGCGAACAACGCCGGGGCGGAGAACGCGGTGGTGAGCGCGGCGGCGAACGCGGTGATCGTGGCGAACGCCGGGATCGCGGTGAACGCGGTGAACGTCGCGGCGGCGGTGGAGATCGCAGAGGCGGCGGCGGTGGAGATCGCAGAGGCGGCGGCGGCGGCGGAGGCCGACGCTAAACTGAAAGCGCAACAGATACGCAAACGATAAAATATTTAAAGAAAATGTCGGTTTTTTCGTATCTTTGCACCCGTTTTAAAGTAGATAAAGCACGTATTTTTTATATAAAATATTGATTGACAGGCTATTAAATTGCAATTACCATGCTTCAGCCCAAACGTCAGAAATATCGCAAGCAACATAAAGGCCGGAACCGCGGCCTGGCTCACAAAGGAAGTACGATCTCCTTCGGCTCCTTCGGGCTCAAGTCTATGGATTTTAGCCGGCTCACCAGCCGCCAAATCGAAGCAGCGCGTATCGCGCTGACGCGTAACATGAAGCGTGAAGGCAAGGTGTGGATCCGTGTGTTTCCGGATAAGCCGATTACATCCAAGCCTGCCGAAGTGCGGATGGGTAAAGGTAAAGGCGCCGTAGACCATTATGTGTGCGAAGTGCAACCCGGCCGCATTATCTTTGAGGTAGAAGGCGTTCCCGCTGATGTAGCGATCCGCTCCCTCGAACTGGCCGCGCAAAAGCTGCCTATACTTTGCAAAGCCGTAACCCGCTACGACTACGAAGGGTAGTCAAAACAAAAATTGTGAACCTATTAGTTGTCGAATACAATGGCAAACAATAAACAAAATCTTGATGGCTTCAGCGACGCCGATTTGGTGCAGGAGCGCGAATCGAAAGTCAAAGAACTTTTTGACGCCAAATTTGACCACGCGGTAAAAGGCTTGGCCAATCCGCTGGAACTCCGCGCGATGCGCCGCGAAATCGCCCGCATCAATACGGAAATCCGCCGCCGCGAAGTGGCCGCTATGAGCCCTGAAGAATTAGACATGCGCGCGAAAATTCGCGCGCGCCGTCGCCGCAACTAATTTTCCTCGATCATTCTTATTTTTGAATAATGGAATCTAGAAATCTTCGCAAGCAGAAAATCGGTGTGGTGGTATCCAATAAAATGGATAAAACGATCTCCGTGATGGTCGAACGCCGACTAAAGCACCCGATCTACGGCAAAACTGTGAAACGCTCCAAAAAATTCTTCGCCCACGATGAAGAGAATACCTGCAAAGAGGGCGATAAAGTGCGCATCATGGAAACCCGCCCGCTGTCAAAAAACAAGCGCTGGCGTCTGGTCGAAATTCTTGAAAGAGCAAAATAATTCATTCTGGATGGCCGATTGGTCCCGGTGTATGCACTACTGCCCACACCAGATATCATAAATGCCCTCCGCAATTAATAAACTGTTATGATTCAGCAAGAATCCCGTTTGAATGTAGCCGATAATTCCGGCGCGAAAGAGGTGCTCTGCATCCGCGTGCTCGGCAGTACACGGCAACGTTATGCCGGAATCGGCGATAAAATCGTCGTAACGGTGAAAGACGCATCGCCAGGCGGCATTAAAAAAGGTACGGTGTCCAAAGCCGTTATCGTCCGCACACGCAAAGAAATTCGCCGGAAAGATGGTTCCTATATCCGCTTCGACGATAATGCGGTGGTGCTGCTGAATAACGCCGACGAACCGCGCGGAACCCGTATCTTCGGCCCGGTTGCCCGTGAATTGCGCGATAAAGACTATATGCGTATCGTCTCTCTGGCGCCTGAAGTTCTGTAATTATTTCTTAGACCTATAAAGCATTTTGCTTACAAATGGCTAACAAGAGCAAACATACCAATCGCCCCACCAAGCTCCATATTCGCCGCGGCGATACGGTCATGGTCATCTCTGGCGATGACAAAGGAAAAACCGGCGAAGTGATCCAGGTGATCCCGGAAAAAATGCGCGCAGTGGTGGATGGCGTCAATATCGTTATCAAACACCTCAAAGCAACGCAGACGGAAGCCGGCGGTCGGCAGGAAATGCCGGCGTCTATCCACATCTCCAATCTGGCGCTGGTGGATCCGAAATCCGGAGAAGCCACCCGCATTGGTCGCAAAAAGGTGGACGGGAAAAACGTCCGCTATTCTAAAAAATCTGGAAATATCATCTAGTGATGAAATACGTACCTCGTCTTAAAGAAAAATACAGAGCCGCCGTCGTACCGGCGCTTATGGAGCAGTTTAACTACTCCACGATCATGCAGGTGCCGCGCCTGGAAAAGATCTGCATCAACCAGGGTATCGGCGATGCAACCGGCGATAAAAAGTTGGTGGAACTCGCCGCAAATGACCTGACGATCATCTCAGGCCAAAAATGCGTCACGACGCGCGCCAAAACTTCGGTGTCGAACTTCAAACTGCGCGAAGGCATGCCCATCGGGGTGCGCGTAACGCTTCGCGGGGACCGTATGTATGATTTCCTGGACCGCCTGATCTCCATCGCGCTCCCACGTGTGCGCGACTTCCGCGGGGTCAATGATAAATCTTTCGACGGCCGTGGTAATTATTCGATGGGTATCACCGAACAAATTATCTTCCCGGAGATTGATATTGATAAGGTCAATAAAATCATGGGGATGGATATCACCTTCGTGACAACCGCAAGTACCGATAAGGAAGCCTACGCACTGCTTAAAGAAATGGGTATTCCTTTCAAAAAATAATCGCTCCCAGCGACGCAATCCGCTCCGCTGTATCTAAGACAATTAACAAAGAAGCATATACAATGGCAAAAAAATCGGTCATTGCCCGTGAGAAAAAACGCGCCCGCCTGGTCGCTAAGTACGCCGCTAAACGCAAAGCCCTGAAAGAGGCAGGCGATTACGACGCGCTCGATAAACTGCCGCGCAACGCCAGTCCAGTACGCATGCACAATCGCTGCCTGCTCACCGGTCGCCCGAAAGGGTACATGCGCAAGTTCGGTATCTGCCGCGTAAAATTCCGCCAAATGGCGCTCGACGGCAAAATCCCGGGCGTCACGAAAGCCTCCTGGTAACCCGCACGCGGGTATCCCGCGCCGCACTCACTTATTCTTTTGATTCTATCTTTTCAACGATATGCACATCACTGACCCGATAGCAGACTATCTGACCCGCATTCGCAACGCGCAAATGGCCGGGCACCGCATCGTCGAAATCCCGGCTTCTAAAATTAAGAAGCGTATTACTGAGATTCTGTACGACCAGGGTTATATCTTGAAATATACCTTCGATGACAATGCCGAGCATCAGCAAGGCTTGATCAAGATCGCACTCAAGTACGACCCGGTTTCTAAGTCTCCGGTGATTAAAGAACTCGGCCGCGTAAGCCGACCCGGTCTGCGCCGCTTCTCCGGCGCCGGGGATATTCCGCGTATCATTAACGGCCTCGGCATCATGATTGTCTCTACATCCCGTGGGGTAATGACGGATAAACAGGCGCGCGAAATGAACGTGGGCGGCGAATTGCTCTGCTACGTGTTCTAATTCCTCTGGCCTCGCACCACCAATTTTTATATTCAAATTTGCACTGAAGATATGTCACGCATAGGTAAAATGCCGATCGTTATCCCGCAAAAGGTAGAAGTGTCTGTCGCTTCCGATAACACGGTCATCGTCAAAGGGCCCAAAGGCGCACTCTCGCAAAAAGTGGATCCGGATATCTCGGTTTCTGTCGAAAATGGCGAAATCGCAGTCACCCGCCCCACCGATCAGAAACGCCACCGCGCTATGCACGGCCTCTACCGCGCACTCATCAATAATATGGTGGTCGGCGTGAGCCAAGGTTATGTGAAGGAAATGGATATCGTCGGGGTAGGTTATCGCGTGGAAAACCAAGGCAACCTGGTGACGTTTACTATCGGCTACTCGCACCCAATCGTATTCGCCGTGCCCGCCGAAATTAAGGTCACGACCGGTATGGAAAAAGGCGCGCCCCCGTTTATCAAACTGGAGTGCCACGATAAAGAACTGCTCGGCCAGGTGTGCGCAAAGATTCGCGGATTCCGCAAACCGGAGCCCTACAAAGGCAAAGGTATTATGTTCCGCGGCGAAATTCTGCGTCGCAAAGCTGGTAAGACTGCCGGCGGTAAGAAATAATTAATTCTAAAATGTACGGTGTCTCCGGTCGGTAATCGGAGATTTCTTCTAACACGATATGAAACGTTCTAAATTACAAAACCGCCGGCGCATTCACTTGCGCATTCGTAAAAAAGTGAACGGTACGCCCCAACGCCCCCGGCTTAGCGTGTATCGCTCTAACAAGGCTATCTACTGCCAACTTGTTGACGACCTGAGCGGCCAAACGCTGGCAGCAGCTAGTTCGATGGAGAAAAACGTGGCCACGAAAGGTACCAAAACCGAACAGGCTGCGGAAGTAGGTAGGCTCATCGCCTCCCGCGCAAAGTCTATCGGAATCGAACGCGCTGTGTTCGACCGCGGTGGTTATCTGTACCACGGCCGCGTGAAAGCGCTGGCCGACGGCGCCCGCGAAAACGGCCTGCATCTCTAAACCTTTCTGTATTCAAGCATTCCTGCTTAATAAATTCTACATTCAATGGCCAGGAAAGAAATAGAAAAAGTCAAACCCGCCGAGTCTTCGGAAATGAAAGAAAAAATGGTGGCGCTTAACCGCGTCTCCAAAGTCACGAAGGGCGGTCGTACCTTCAGCTTCGCCGCCGTAGTGGTAATCGGCGATGGTAAAGGCACAATCGGTCACGGCCTGGGCAAGGCGCGCGAGGTGTCTGAAGCAATCGCTAAGGCCGTAAAGGACGCGGAGAAAAATCTGATCAAGGTGCCGGTTTATAACGGCACGATCCCGCATGAGGCCTTCGGAAAGTATGACTCAGGTCGGGTGCTCATTAAACCCGCGGCACACGGTACGGGCGTAATCGCCGGAGGCGCTATGCGCGCCGTACTGGAAATGGCCGGCGTACATGACGTACTGGCCAAATCCCAAGGATCTTCTAACCCCCATAACGTGGTAAAAGCAACGATCGCCGCACTCGCAAGCCTGCGCAGCCCGATCGAAGTAGCGCGCCAACGGGGAATCTCTATGGACAAACTATTTAACGGATAATATCGCCATGAGCAAGTTAAAAATAACGCTGGTGAAAAGCCCGATTGATAAAACGAAACGCCAGAAAGACACCCTGAAGGCGCTGGGCTTCCGCAAAGTCAATCAAACGGTCGTTCAGGAAGATATACCGCAAACAAAAGGTATGATCCGCGTGGTAGAGCACCTGGTAAAGGTAGAACAAGCCTGATCAGAAACGGGGTAGTTGCCCCGCTCTAATCATACAATACCTTTCCCGTCCGGTCTCTCCCGGTTTTTCAAATCATTTTGATAAATTACAGCAATGGAACTCAATAATCTTCGCCCGGCCTCCGGAGCCGTGAAATCTCGCAAGCGCATCGGTCGCGGCCCGGGCGCAGGTACCGGTGGTACCTCCACCCGCGGTCACAAAGGGGACAAGGCGCGCAGTGGCGCCAAACAAAAACGGCACTTCGAAGGCGGTCAAACGCCTATGCAGCGCCGCCTGCCTAAGCGTGGATTCAAAAATATCAACCGGGTTGAATTTACGCCGCTTAATCTCGGTGCATTGGAAGCTTTGGTGAGCAAAACCGGCCAGCAAAACTTCGACCTGGATGCCTTGGTCGCCGCGGGTATCGCTAAATCCGGGGAAAAGATTAAAGTGCTCGGCAACGGCAAACTCAAATCAACAGTAAACGTCTCCGTCCACGCGATCTCTGCATCCGCTAAAGCCGCCATCGAAGCGCTGGGCGGAAGTGTACAACTCGTTTAAATTATCGCCACGTAATGAAACTTTTTACGGTTCTTAAAAATATCTGGAGTATTCGCGAACTGCGCGACCGCATCCTCTATACGCTGGCACTCTTGCTGGTGTATCGCGTAGGCACTTTCGTGGTGCTCCCAGGCGTTGTACCCGCAGCGCTGGAAAAAGCCAGCCAAAGCCGCAGCGCCAACGATCTGTTGGGGCTTATCAACGTGTTCACTGGCGGCGCTTTCGATAATGCCGCAATCTTCGCGTTGGGCGTGATGCCTTACATCACGGCTTCTATTATCGTGCAGCTGTTGGGATTTGCGGTTCCGTATTTCCAACGTCTGCAGTCAAAAGAAGGCGAAAGCGGTCGTAAAAAATTGAACCAGATCACGCGTTACCTAACGGTCGCTATCACGCTCGTACAAGGCGGCGGCTATCTTCAATTGGTGCGCAATATCCCTGGCGCAATTGACCCCAATGTGCCGGAAGGCCTTTTCTGGTTCTCTAATATTGTTATCCTTACTGCCGGTACGATTTTCTGTATGTGGCTGGGTGAACGGATCACCGATAAGGGAGTCGGCAACGGGGTGTCGCTGATTATCCAGGCTGGCATCATTGCCCGCTTGCCGCAATCCTTTGTCTTCGAATTTCAAAAACTCTTCGGGGACAATAAATTGCTGATTTTCTTCGTCGAACTGGCCCTCTTCTTTGTCGTCGTGCTGCTCACGGTATTGATTATTCAAGGGGTGCGCCGAATCCCTATCCAGTTCGCAAAACGAATGGTCGGTCGAACCGATGGCAGCCTGCCCTCGGCCAGTGCGCGTGACTACCTCCCGCTGAAAGTTAACTCTGCGGGCGTTATGCCCATCATCTTCGCACAGGCACTGATGTTCCTGCCAGCAACCGCCGCGCAATACATTGGCGGAGAAAATGCCGCTTCCGGCCAACTCTCCGTATTTAGCGATATCTACTCTCTGTGGTATAATGTGGTATTCTTTATCCTGATCGTCGTGTTTACGTATGTGTACACCGCACTGATGATCAGCCCGACCAATTATGCCGATTATCTCAAGCGCAGCAATGCTTTCATCCCGGGCGTCAAACCCGGTGAGGCGACGGCAGAATACATAGACACCATTATGACGCGGATAACGCTTCCCGGCGCTATCTTCCTCGGACTGATCGGTATCCTCCCGTCAATGGCAGCCGCCATGGGGGTTAACCAACAGTTTGCGCTCTTCTTCGGCGGTACTACGCTGCTGATTATGGTGGGCGTAGCACTCGATACTCTCCAGGTAATTGAAAGCTATTTGGTAACGTCTAAATATGACGGCCTGATCAAGTCAGGTCGTATTCAAGGACGCTCTACATCTGGCTTGCAAATCGGCCAGCCGCAGTAATATTGAACCATGACAGGTTTTTTTTCAAAAACAGACGACGGTAAGCGCGTGATCCACAAAACCGAAGAGGAAGTCGAATTGATCCGTCAATCATGTCTGCTTGTTTGTAAAACCCTGGCACATGTAGGTACGATCTTGAAACCCGGCACAACCGGCGCCGCAATTGATAAAGAAGCGGAAACCTTTATTCGCGATCATCATGCGCGGCCGGCCTTTAAAGGGTATAATGGTTTTCCAGCCACACTCTGCGTTTCATACAATGATATTGTGGTACACGGAATCCCGGCAAATCGGCCCTTTAAAGAAACAGATGTGGTCTCGGTTGATTGTGGCGTAGAAATGAATGGCTACTTCGGCGATGCCGCGTTTACTTTCGCGTTTTCTGCGGTAGCGCCCGATATAATGGAATTACTCCAGGTTACCTATCGTTCTTTATATGTTGGTATCGAAAAAGCCGTGGCAGGCAATCGAATCGGCGATATCTCCTCCGCTATACAAGAATACTGTGAACGGCAACACGGATATGGCGTGGTTCGCGAACTGGTCGGACATGGAATCGGTCGCGCATTGCATGAAGACCCGGAGGTACCCAATTACGGAAAACGCGGCCAAGGGCCTTTGATGAAAGAGGGGCTCGTGATCGCAATCGAACCAATGATTAACCTCGGGAAACGCGATGTATATCAGGCAAACGATGGATGGACGATCCGAACCCGCGATCATAAACCCAGCGCGCACTACGAACATACCATCGCCGTACAGAAAAATAAAGCCGATGTGCTGTCTGATCACAGCTATATTCTGGAGGTAGTAAAAAATAATCCGGAACTTAAGGAAGTTTCGCCAAAAAATTAGAACTTTGCAGCCCGAAAATCAGCGGGCTAAATTTTATGTCAAAAGAGGACTTAATTAAACAAGACGGCGTGGTGGCAGAAGCACTTTCCAATGCAAACTTTAAAGTGCGCTTGGAAAACGGGCATCTGATCTTGGCGACCATCTCTGGCAAGATGCGAATGCACTATATCCGTATTCTTCCAGGTGATAAGGTCTCCGTGGAAATGTCGCCCTATGACCTTACCCGCGGTCGAATTATTTACAGGTACAAATAACATATTTCCCCGCCCCGTGAGGGGCACACTACAAAGTAAGATCGGTATGAAAGTTAAGCCGTCTATTCGCAAGCGCTCCGCAGATTGCAAAATTGTCCGTCGCAAGGGCAAATTGTATGTAATCAACAAGAAAAACCCGAAATTCAAGCAACGTCAGGGTTAATCCTGGCAATGTTTTATTTTTCAAAGTAAGAAAAAAGTAGTATCAAATATGGCACGTATTGCTGGTGTTGATCTTCCCCGGAATAAGCGCGGGGTTATCGGACTAACCTACATCTATGGGATTGGAAAATCCACGGCAGAAAAAATTCTGAGCGAAGCCGGTATCTCCGAGAGCACGAAAGTGAACGATTGGACGGATGATAATATCAAAACAATCTCCCGGATCATCGCTGACGAGTTCAAAACGGAAGGGCAGTTGCGCTCCGAAGTTCAACTGAGCATCAAACGCCTCATGGATATCGCCTGCTACCGCGGTCTGCGCCATCGCAAAGGCCTGCCACTGCGCGGCCAACGCACGCGAACCAACGCCCGTACCCGCAAAGGGAAACGCAAAACGGTCGCTAACAAAAAGAAAGCAACGAAGTAATCGCCGGATATTACCCGGCGATTTCGAATCGCCCGAATTGTCAATTATTCAATTTATACGCTATTATTCTATACAATGGCTAAAGGAGCTTCCAGCAGAAAAGTCGTTAAACGGAAAGTAAAAGTTACGCCGGATGGACTGGTTTACATTCAAGCCAGTTTCAATAACCTCATTATCTCTATTACGAATAAGCAAGGTGAGGTAATTTCTTGGTCCAGCGCAGGCAAATCCGGTTTCCGCGGATCAAAGAAGAATACACCGTACGCAGCGCAGGTCTCTGCAGGCGACGCAGCAAAAGTGGCGTTTGACGCCGGCATGCGCTCCGCCGAAGTGTACGTTAAAGGCCCCGGATCAGGCCGGGAAGCAGCCATCCGCGCGATTGACCAGTCCGGTATCAAAGTGTTGCAAATCAATGACGTAACGCCTATGCCGCACAACGGCTGCCGCCCGCCAAAACGCCGCCGCGTATAATGACCCGCAGCCCCGCCAATCAGCGTCTGACTGGCTGCTGGTGAATTTTTAAAAAGATTATATTTCAATACAATGGCTCGTTATACAGGACCAACTACCAAAAAATCCCGCTCTTTCGGGGAATCTATTTTCGGCTACGACAAATACTTTGAGCGCCGGAAATACCCGCCCGGGCAACACGGCCTGTCCCGTAAAAAGAAGTCTTCTTCTAACTACGCCGTGCAGCTGACAGAGAAGCAGAAAGCGAAATACACCTACGGCCTATTGGAACGTCAGTTCCGCCGCACCTTCGTGGAAGCAACTCGCCGCCACGGCGTTACCGGTGAAGTATTGCTCCAACTGCTGGAGGCTCGCCTCGATAACGCAGTATATCGATTCGGTATCTCCCCGACGCGCCGCGGTGCGCGCCAATTGGTCGGCCACCGCCATATCACCGTCAATGGCCAAGTCGTTAATATCCCGTCTTACCAACTCAAGCCGGGTGATGTAGTAGCCGTACGCGGCCGCTCGCAGGGTATGGACGCTATCACGATGCATGCCGGCGCGAAGAATTCCGATGTGCGCAAATTCGGTTGGCTGGAGTGGAATCCGGATAAAATGCAGGGTATCTTCCTGGCGTATCCCCAACGGGATCAAATTCCGGAAAAGATCAATGAACAGCTGATCGTCGAGTTGTACTCGAAATAAATAAAATTCATGCGTTTGGTTGGCGAATTTTTTCGCCAACCCTTTCGCTTTTTATTCGCTATCAATATTCATATATATGAGTATTCTCAATTTCCAAAAACCTGAAAAAATTCTGCTGCAAAAAGCAACGGATTTCGAGGGAACCTTTGAATTCAAACCGCTCGAACCCGGGTTCGGACAAACAGTCGGCAACTCCCTGCGCCGGGTACTCTTGTCCTCACTGGAAGGTTACGCAATCGTGGCCGTGCGAATCGGCGGCGTGGATCACGAGTTCGCTACGATTAAAGGCGTTGTAGAAGACGTAGTAGATATCGTGCTGAATCTAAAGCAGGTGCGCCTAAAGCCTACTGTGCAGGACGATAAATTTCAGCAGGAGAAAATCTACCTCACCATCAGCGGCCGGGAAGAGTTTCGCGCCGGCGATCTCGAGGATTTCAATAGCGCCTTTAAGGTGATGAATCCCGATCTGCTGATTTGCCGTATGGAACAGTTCGTAAATCTCGAAATGGAACTCACCATCGCTAAAGGCCGGGGCTATCAGCCCGCCGACGAAATGGTGAGCAAAGACGCCGCTATCGGTGTCATCCCGATTGATGCAATTTATACCCCAATCAAAAATGTTGCCTACAAGGTGGAAAATACCCGCGTAGGCCAACGTACCGATTACGAAAAACTTACCATTGACGTCAAAACGGATGGCACTATCCATCCGGAAGAAGCTATCCGCGAAGCCAGCCGAATCCTCATTCAGCATCTCATGCTGATCACGGATGATAATATTACTTTCGAAACGCCGGCCAGCCGGGAAGAAAATGTGGTGGATGAACATATCCTGCACATGCGCAAGTTGCTCAAAACCTCACTGGAAGACCTCGACCTGAGCGTGCGCGCGTACAACTGCCTCAAAGCAGCAAAGATCAATACGCTGGCTGAACTGGTGCGCTATGACACGCACGAATTGCTCAAGTTCCGGAACTTCGGTAAAAAATCACTGGTGGAAATTGAAGAGCTCCTCCAGGATAAGGGCCTGACTTTCGGAATGGATCTGGCTAAGTACAAACTGGAAGAAGAATAATCACACGCGCTGCGCGCGCATCTAATTTTATCGTTCACAAAGCGTAGTAACCGTTGAGCGGCCACGCAAACCGCCCCGGTGCTGCCACCTAAAAAAGGTACTTTACACCATGCGTCACGGAGACAAAATTAACAATCTGGGCCGTACGGCGTCTCACCGCCGTGCCCTCCTCGCGAATCTCGCCATCGCACTCATCGAACACAAACGAATCACTACAACCCTCGCCAAAGCCCGCGCCCTGCGCCGCTATATCGAGCCACTCGTTACGAAGGCCAAAGACAATACTACCCACTCGCGTCGTGTCGTTTTTAGCTACCTCCAAAACAAGGAGGCTATCACGGAACTGTTTGGTAATGTGGCGGCAAAAGTTGGCGACCGCCCAGGCGGCTATGTACGCGTAATCAAACTCGGCTTCCGCCGCGGCGATGGCGCTGAAACGGCCATGATCGAGTTCGTGGATTTCAACGAAGTGTACAATCTTAAAGACGCGGTTGGCGGTGAATCGAAAAAGAAAACCCGCCGCGGACGCCGGAAATCTGCCGGCGCACCGCTCGCAGTCGCAGCGCCAGCTATCGTGGCCGCAGCAGAAGAACCGGTACAAGCGGTAGTAGAAGAAGTCGCACCAGCTGTGGAAGAAGTTGCAGCACCTGTCGTAGAAGCGGTTGCTGAAGCGCCCGCTACCCCGGCCGCGGAAGAAGCCCCCGCTGCAGAAGAAGAAAAGAAAGACGGCGAATAATTTCGCCTTGGTTTTTTGATAATACAAGCGCCAACACGGGAAACCGGGTTGGCGCTTGTTTTTTGGACATGCTCTAAATCTTCACCACCGCCTCCACCTTGCGTCCGCCATATAACCGCCCTTCTATTTGTACCCAATAACTGCCGGACGAAAGACCGCCGATCGGCAGTTCGATCAACTGATCGGGCGCTTCGATCCAAACGTCGTTTTGCTCCGCCAAAATTTTCCCGGTTTGATCCACCAATCGGATGCGAACCTGCTCCCGATGGGTAGCCCGGACGCGCAGCGTTAGGGCGTCGCCGTGCACCGGATTTGGTTGAACCTGAAAATCCAGGCTCGCTTTCACACCGCCGGAATAAGCAGGCAGCCGCGGATACAACTGTGTCTTCGGAATGATATTTTTCTCCATGTTCGGCGTAGCCCAGTACAGGCGTGCCGCTGCTAAACCGCCTATTTCATAGTACTCCAACTGGATGTCATACCGCCGGCCGGCCTCCAACCGGATGACGCTGGATGTTACGTCGTACTCTTCTTTTGGATACCAGGCATCCAACAGGAGTTTTCCATCTACCCAGAGCCTGCAACCATCGTCTGAATTTACGATGAAGGTGTAGTCGCCGCTAAACCAGGGCTCTACAAGGCCCCGCCAGCGAATCGCAAAATAGTCGTTGGGCAGGCGCAGATCAGGGGCATAGCCTTTCCAATCAAAGTTGATCGTGCTGTCCACCCGATCAAATACCTTGTTGAGGAATTTGCCGCCCGAATCACCGAGGTGATACGAACCCAGCAGGCCGCTGCCTGTGCCTTTCTGAACCGCCTCGTAACGCGCCCGGATGCTCAGGCTGCTGTCTTGGGGATACAGCGTCCGTTGTGTAAACTCCGATCCGTCCTCCCACTGCTGAAACACGTACAGCTTGCCGCCAAGCTCGGTCAGGCGCGGCGCTTCTACCAGCCGGCGCAGTCCGCGTACCGTGGTGGTTTCGTATGGCGCAGCGGCGGTTTTACCGTCTGTCCGAATGGATATGCCGGGCGGATCAGATTCTATTCGCAGGCGCGTTTTTTCCGGGAAAATATCCTTGTACACGGTACGAGATAATCCCGCCGGGTCTTTCGCGCTGAGTAACAGCCTCAACCAGACATTTTCTGCGGTTTCTCCGAGGACGGGCAGGGTGAAACTGCCGTTCTCTATGCCCGGGGTGGCAGCCAAGCCCGGATGTGTGTGCGCATCGTGGTGCAAGTCAACGCGCCAGCTGAGATCGTCGGCGCTGAGCGTGCCCGTTTCCGGATCGGTGGCAAATCCGGAAAACAACACAGGCTCTCCGGCGCGATAGCGATAGGAATCGTCTGGCGTGGTAATGACCGGCATCGGGCGCTGGTTGGCGGTGACCCGCAGGGTGGCGCTCTGGCTCCACACCTGGCCAAAGCCATTGATTGCCGCACAGCGGAGCACGGCCCCGCTGTCGGACAACTGAAGGTCGGCTAACTCCAACGAACTGCCGGCTGCGCCTGCAATCAACTGACCGTCGCGCTCCCACTGGTAACTCAACGGAACAGAACCGTTGACTTGCACTGAAAATGCGGCTGATTCGCCCGCGCTGATCAGGACGGACTTCGGATGCACACTGAAAACCGGCGCGCCGGCGCCGACATACGTCACTTTCCAAAGCATGCCCTCCAGCGAACTGGTATTGTCCTGCTCGGAACCGCCGCCAAGTCCGCCCCGCGAAATATAGTACAGCGCACCATCCAGCCCGGTCATAAGTACCAAGGGCCGGTCAATTTGCGTGGCAAAATTCCCTTCTACCTGTCCGGTAGCCGGATTGAATATTTTTATGTACGACTGGCAGTAATCGGCAAAGAAAAACTTACCGGTGTAATCCGCAGGGAACTGCGGAACAGGCGGATTGTAAAAAGCGGCGCCCACCACGGCGCAACCAAGGGTATGCGAATAGGCATACGCCGGATCCCGGTAGTTGCCGGGCAGGTTCTGCGTGGTCTTTTTCCCCTCCAGGGCATTCCAGCCAAAATCAGCCCCCGGACTGAGTTCATTGACCTCCTCGTAGAAATCGCTGCCAACGTCGCAGATAAAAATGCGCCCTGTACCCGCCTGCACAGCCATGGAAAAGGGATTCCGCAGCCCGCTCGCATAAATTGACCGGTATATTCCAGTATGTTGTTGGTAAAACGGATTATCGGTCGGGATTGCGCCATCATCCTGCAAGCGAATTACTTTGCCCAGCAGGCTGCTCATATTCCGCGCGGCAGCGCCGTTTGCGCCATCGCCGATCGCAACGTACAGCATACCGTCTGCACCGAATACCATGGCGCCGCCGTTGTGGATACTGCCTGCCATTTGGCCGGTCTCCAGCAGGATTTGCTCGGTTGCCGGATCCGCGTAGTTCCCGAAGACGCGAAAGCGGCTGAGCCGGTTTTTTCCCGTGTTAGGCAAGGTGAAAAACAGGTAGAGCCAGCCGTTTTGCTCAAAGTTCGGGTGCAAAGCAATGCCGCTCAGCCCCCGCTCGTTGGCGTTGTCCACCGTCAGTCGAATCAGCGGGTCGGGTAGAAGTTGCCCATTTTCTACCACCCGGACTGCGCCGTATTTTTCAGTAACAAAAATACGGCCATCGGGCGTTTGCGCCAGGGCGGTAGGATCAAGCCCGGTGGCCAGCGGGGTTTCTATGAAGCCCGGCGGCAGGATGGCAGCAGATAGTGTCTGACTTGCCAGCCAGCACAACAGGAACAGAGTTTTAATGCGCATGTGTTTGTGTTTATGTGCAAAAATGCGAATAAATAGCGAGACGCAAAAAAACGATTCCTTAACCGAAAATTAAACCTGCGGCCCATCTTATTAGTCTAATCCCAATTTGCGCGCACGCGCACAAGTTCCTACCTTGCCATGCTTTTAAACACGCATATTTCCATGATTTTTCGGCGTTTGTTGATCTGTTTTTCGCTGTTGAGTTGTATTTCGCTCGGCGCCCAGACGAATGAAGGACTGCATTTTTGGCTCGGTTTTATGGAGCACCGGGATATCGGCCAAAACAAAATGGTGGTGATGATCACGTCGAAGTACAACACGGGGGGGCTGGTGCGCATTCCCCTGCGCGGTTGGGAGCAGGCATTTCAGGTGGCCGCGAATTCGGTTACCCTGGTTACGCTGCCCTCATTCGCAGAAAATACCGGCTCGGAGGCAATCGGAAATGTGGGCGTGGAAGTGCTGGCCGCGGCGCCGGTCTCGGTGTACACGCACCAGTATCATGCCAGCCGCTCGGAAGCTACCGTGGTGCTGCCGGAGGAATCGCTGGACAAGGCGTACTACGTGCTCACCTATACGGGCGTCGTGCAGCAGGGTTTGGATTATCCCTCCGAGTTTCTGATTGTCGGTATGGAGGATGAAACGCTGGCGACGATTACGGTGAGCGCGCCAACCAAGGGCGGCCGGGTCGCTGGCGAAACCTTTTCCGTTTTGCTGAATGCCGGCGAAACGTATCAGGTGCAATCGGCTGCCGGAACGGGCGATTTAAGCGGGTCTTTTATTTCCAGTGATAAAAAATGCAATGTGTTTGCCGGCTGCCGCTGGACCGAAGTGCCCACCGGTTGCCAGGCGCGCGATAACCTGCTGGAACAAATGTCGCCGCTGAGCACCTGGGGAAAGCAGTTTGTGGCCGTACCCAATGCCAACATGGCCTATGATATATACCGTATCCTCGCAACGGCCGATCAGACGGTCGTGCAGGTCGAAGGTTCTTCCGTGCAGACGTTTAATCTCAACAAAGGCGAATTTGTCGAGTACCAGCGCACCGAACCGACGTTTATTCGCGCCAACCACCCGATAGCAGTCATGCAATATCTCATCGGATCTGGCTGCAGCGGTTATCCGGTGGGCGACCCCTCAATGGTCATGCTCAACAGCGTGGAACAAATCCGGGATACGGTGACCTTGTATAGTTCTTCCTTCGAGGCAATTTCAGAGAATTATATCAATATCATCACCCGCACGGTAGATTCCGCACTGGTCGTGTTCGACGGCCAGCCCTTGTCTGCGCTCGGTGTAGCGATGCAGCCGGTGGGCGCGCAGGCCGATTACGCTTTTGCCCGGCTTCGGGTAAATGCGGGCGCGCACACGCTGATCTCGTCCGGCTGCGGACTGATCGCCACGGCATATGGGTATGGGCCGGTTGAATCGTACGCGTATGGCGGCGGCGCGGCGTTTAGCCGGTTAAACGCCAATCCGGTTCCCGAGGGCGGCTGCCTGAATGACACGATCTACTTCGATACCGGGCTGAAACCGCCCAGATATACCTTCAACTGGGATTTAGGAGACGGCGCCGTTTCTACCGACCCCGCTTTTGAACATTTTTACCGCGACCTCGGTACGTACCCTGTGCGACTAATTATCCGGGATAATTGCCTCGATCTGACGGATACTATCACCCGCGATTTGCAGATTACCCTCCGGCAGGCCGTGGAGGTCGGAGCCGATACGAATCTGTGCGTTGGCGCGCAACTTCAACTGTCCGCTACTGACCTGGCCAACGCCCGCTATGAATGGACAGGCCCGGGTAATTATTTTTCCGACGCCCAATTTCCCCTGCTTACCGACCTGAGTCCGGCGCAATCGGGCGTGTATTCTGCTATCGGTATCGTTTCCGGTTGTGCTACGTTTCCAGCCGAAACGGAGGTCACGGTGCATCCGCTGCCGGTTCCGGCGCTGGGCCAGGATACCTTTATTTGTACCAGGAACGCCGATTTTAGTTGGACACTCGATCCGGGCGCCTTTACAACGTATCAGTGGTCAGATTTTTCTACAGCGCCGACCTTGTCTATCCGACAGGAGGGAACGTACTGGGTGCGCGTCGGCTCGGAATATGGCTGCCAAGGGGCTGATACGATCGTGCTGCGGGAGCGCTGTCCAACACAATGGTATATACCCAACGCTTTTTCGCCAAACGACGATGGGTTCAACGATCTTTTTTCGGTGTTTGGAACGGATATTCAATCGCTTCGCCTCCGCATTTACGATCGTTGGGGCGAATTAATATTCGAGTCTGCCGCCCTCGATGCTGCTTGGGATGGCGTATTCCGCGGTAAGCCGGCCGATCCCGGAGTCTATATTTGGGTGGCCGATATAGAAGGGTTTCGAGCGGACGGCGCGCTTTTTCGCAGCATCGAATCCGGTAATCTTACCCTGATTCGGTGATCAATCTTTTAGCAGAAACCGATTTAATACGGAACGACATTCACTTGCGCCATTTTTTAAAATGTTGATTATCGGGCAGTTGCAGCCCGATAACCAACATTTTGAAAAAGCCGTCTTAGAGCATGTCTAAAATTATAGTTCTCGCTAATATGAAAGTCTTTTTCAGCCATACTTCGTTCCTTTTTTTCACCGTAATTAGTCCCATTACGCCTGCAAAAAGCGCCTTGTCTGGCTAAAAAATCTTTTTCATATTAGCAGAGAATATAATTTTAGACACGCTCTTAGTGCAGCAATCGCCACCAATTTCGGAAGTCGTAACTGCCGCTTCCACCGGTTGGCACACTGTAATTTTTCTCAAAAGTCGCTTTATCCAGCAGCGTGAAAGCGCCTAGCTTCTCCTTGGCAAGACCCGGATTCAGGGCTTCTGCTTCCTTGTAAAGCCCGCTTGCTGCGGTATGCGCTTTTTGCAATTCCGATTTCAAGAAAGTAATCCGGTCTGTGGAAGATTTAGTCGGCAATTCATCGGACGTTTCCATAAACAAATATAACCTGCCGATTTCGGCCCGCAGTTTTTTCTCGCCAGTGATACCCTTTGAGGTATTCGTTTCGGTGAGTGTGGCATACAGGGCGTCCATTTTTCCGGCAAGCTGTTGCAGGGTGGCCCGCAGTTTTTTGTTTTGTGCTGCGTCTGCGCGCAATTTGGCTGTATCGCGCAGCGATTGGACTTGTGCGACGAGTAGTCCGAGTTCTTCCACCATGCCAAATAACTCCCCGGATATGCGGTTTCGCGCAGCATAATCCAGTCCGGACGCCAGGGGATCTTCGGTCAGGATGAGCGACCCTTCCGAGCTCGTTTCCCCGGCTTTCAGCCGCACAGTATATTTGCCGGGTGTGGCCATAGGGCCGATTGCCCCGGCGAACACGCCGGGTTCGCCCTGTACCATGACGCCGCGGGCTGCTTTAGGCGGTTTTCTGCGCATGTCCCAGTTTACGATATTGATCCCTTTGCGTTTGGTGCCGGGAATGGATACCAGCAATTCGCCTTGTTCGTTGAGGATATCCAGCGTGACGTCTCCGGTGCTGATGCGGTCTTTCAAGTAGTACAGAATTTGCGCTTGTTCCGGCGCGTTGGCGCCGGCGTACCCGTCCGTATTCGGGAAGGATTGACCGAAGTGGCCAGTGGTTACGGCAGCGGGTCTGGTTGGCAGCAGGGCGGCGTTTTTCTGGAGGAGTTCGGGCGTGAGGGTGCGCAGCGGCGAGATATCGTCTAAGATGTAGATACCGCGTCCATGGGTGCCAATAACTAAATCATTGGTGCGCGGGTGGATTACCAGATCGCGTACTGGGGCGTATTCCGGGAAATTTCCTTTGTACAGCACCCAGTCTTCGCCGCCGGTATTAGAAATGAACAGGCCCATTTCGGTGCCGAGGAACAGCAATTTGGGGTTCACCCGGTCCTGCCGAATAATATGTGCAAAGCCCCGGAGGGTTTTACTTCCGGACAGCAGCGTCCAGCTACGGCCTTGATCGGCGGATTTTGCGACGTAGGTATTCAGATCCCCGTACATGTGGTGATCGAACGTGGCGTACACGGTATTGCGGTCGAAGCGGTCGGGTTCGATGCTGCTGACCCAGGCGCCGGTCGGCACGCCGGGGATATTTTTAGAGATCAGTTCCCAGGTTCGGCCGCCATCGCGGGTAATCTGCAGGTTGCCGTCATCGGCGCCCACGTACAGCAAATTTTCGTCTAAAGGCGAGGGGCCGATAGCGAAGATAGTACAGTGGTTTTCGGCCGAGCTATTATCGAGCGTGAGGCCGCCGCTGGCGTATTGTTTTAGTTTTACGGAATCGTTGGTGGTGAGGTCAGGCGAAATGCGTTCCCAGCTGTAGCCGCGGTCGGAAGTTTTGAATAAAAACTGTGCGCCCATATAGAGTACGTTGGGATTGACCGGACTTTTCACAATCGGGCTGTTCCAGTTCCAGCGCAGTTCGGGATCGCCGGCGAGCGCCTGCGGTTGGATCGTTTGTGACTGGTTGGTGCGCAGGTTGAGGCGCGTGATATTGCCGCCCTGGCTTTCCGAATACACGATGTCCGGGTCGGTTTCATCGGGTTGCACCCAAAAGCCGTCGCCGCCACCCACAGAGCGCCAGTCGGCATTCTCCACGCCGCCGGGGCTGGAGGAGGGCGCGCGCCAAGAGCCGTTGTCCTGCAAGCCGCCATATACATGATAAGGCGTTTGGTTATCTACCTGCACGTGGTAGAACTGCGACACCGGCAGATTCTGCAGGTGCGTCCAGGTGACACCCCGGTCGAGGCTGAGATATACTCCGCCATCGGTACCCAGGTACATTTGACTGGTATTATTGGGATTGATCCAGAGCGCGTGGTGGTCGGAGTGCACCCAGCCGCCGGCATTACCTGCGTCGGAGAAGGAATAGCCGCCATCGGAGGAGATAGACAAGGAGAAAGCCGGGCGATAGACGCGTTTGGGGTCGAGCGGATCTACGACCAACGTGCTGAAATAGAAAGGCCGGGCGGTTACGTTGGAAGTACTGGATTGGAGTTTCCAGGATGCGCCGGCATCGGCGGAGATGTACAGTCCGGTATTTTCGCTTTCCACGATGGCGAGCAGGTTATCCGGGGCGCTGGGCGCCAGGGCAATTGCGATCCGGCCGAAGTCGCCTTTCGGCAGCCCGTTGTCCAGTTTTTTCCAGGACGCGCCGCCGTCGGTGCTTTTATACAGCGCGCTGCCGGGGCCGCCGGATACGAACGCGTACGGCGTGCGGCGGAATTGCCACATAGCGGCATAGAGCACGTTCGGGTCGCGCGGATCCATCAGCACGTCGGCACAACCGGTTTTTTCGTCAGTGTACAGCACCTTTTGCCAGGAAGCGCCGCCATCGGTCGTTTTGTAGAGGCCGCGTTCGGGGCTGTCGCTCCAGAGCGGGCCGGGTGCGGCGACGAACAGCGTATTGGCGTCGTTCGGGTGGATAATAATCTTCGAAATATGTTCTGTTTTTTCCAGGCCCTTCTGAACCCAGTTGCGGCCCCCATCGGTCGTGCGGTAGATGCCGAGACCGACCGACACGCTGTTGCGCATATTTGATTCGCCGGTACCGACCCAGACTGTATCCGGCCGTTGCTGGTCAATGGCGATCGCGCCGATGGATTGCGGGTATTTTTCAAAAATGGGTTCGAAGGTAAAGCCGCCTGTGGAGGTTTTCCACACCCCGCCGCCGGCGGCGCCGACATACAGGGTGGTAGGCTCGCTATTAACGCCTTCGACGGCGGTGATACGGCCGCTCATGACGGCCGGCCCGATGCTGCGCGCTTCCATTTGTCCGAAAGTAGCGGAGCTCAGGGATACCGGTTTTTGCGCCTGCAGGGCGGAAAAAACCGAAAAAAGAAGGAGAAGGGTGTGAAAACGCATAGGAGACTGGTGGATTGGGGACTGCAGATTGGGGAGTGGGGATTGGGGATTGCGGATTTTGAGCGATTTTGAGTTGTTTCTGTCAAAAAAACACAGAAACTAACCCGAAATCAAAAAAAATCCGCAATCCGAAATCCGCAATCCGAAATCCCCAATCCGAAATCCTGAAATAGTGAATAACGTGGGTGCGCTTACTTAGAAGGCATATTGAAAATCGCCATGTCCAGAGTGGGATTGACGGTAATTTTGGTCATTTTAGTGACCGTTGCGCCCATCATCGGGTTATTTTGTTCGATCGAGAAGGGGAATAGAATACCGTTTACTTTTCTGAAATCCGAGTAGGTGCTGGAGGCTTCCACCTCTTGTCCGTCTACCTTTTCCACCTTAATCGTTTTGATTTCGAGGAAATTTTCCGGATCGAGGAAGGAGTAGTGCATTTTCGATCCGCCCATGCTGATCTTGATTTTATGCGCTTCCACGCCTTCCACGTCTTCCGTACCCAGGTACTCGGCGGTATAGCCTTTTTCTTTGTAGCCGAAGAGCGGGCCGGAGAGATCGGTCATGTCTTTCATGTTGGTTACCTGGTCGGCTGTAAGGGGTTCCGGGTCCGTTTGACCCATAAACGGGTTGTTAGCCCAACCGGAGGCGCCGTTCACGCAGGTAGATTGCGTCATACCCATCACCGTGACGTCAATGCGGGCCGATTTGTTGTTGACGATGGTCATGGTCATAGGAATTTCCATGCCGGGAGCAGCTTGCGCGGTTATCGAAGATTCCATTTTGACGGCTTCGACTTTCGACCAGTTGTCGGCGCCGATAGCCTCTAAGTGTTTGTTGATGAGCGCGTCCACATTTTGCGCTTGCGCGCTAAAAGCGATAAACAGGGCGATTGCAGTAGCAAATACGTTTTTCATAAAAAGTGTGTCAGATTGATTTTGAAATAATGGTGCAATATAAGACCCGGTGCAGTTGATACAAAAATAATTCGATGATTGTCGGGATAGTTCGGACAAACGCGCGAAGAGTCGCGCTGGATAAAAGCGGCTTGGGGCTCCCGAAACCGAATATTTGTTACTGATATAAAAATACTACATTTGTATTTATTTACAACAATCGCCGCCTATGTTCAACCTTCTTTCTATCGTCATCGGTATCGTCTTCGTGCTGCTTTTGTTCAGTTTATTAGCAACCACCATCATGGAAATGTTGGCCGGGCTGCTTACTCTGCGCGGGAAAAACCTTATTCATGCCTTGAAAGGTATGCTGGGGGAGCGCGAGACGAAGATTTTCACCGACCATGCGTACTATAAGCAGCTGAGTGAAAAAGCCAATTTGTTTCGTTTTTTGCGCAAAAAACCGCTGCCGCCGTCTTACGTCCGGCCGGGTACGTTTACGGCTATTCTAATGGATATGGTGCAGGTGCAGGCTGCAGACGAAGCGAAAGCCGTTCTTGAAAAACTACCGGAGGGCAAGTTGCGGGACATTTTGCTATTTCTCTACCGCGAGTCCAACGGCGACCTCGCGGTGTTTCGCACAAAAGTAGAAGCCTGGTTCAATGAAGTGATGGAGCGTGCCTCGGAGTGGTATGCCAGTAATATCCGTATTTGGTTGTTTTACGTTGGGCTGGGTATTGCGATTACATTCAATGTAGATGTACTCAGCATCTACACCAACTTATCCGCCAATGCCACCCTGCGCGCGTACATGGCCGATGCTGCCGAGCAGTTTGTGCAAACGGCGCCGGCGCCCAGGTCGCTGGACAGCCTGACCGTAAATCCTGATTTTTATGCTTCCAAGTCCCGTTTTGACGCCCTGATGGATGAAAACATCGCCGCTATCCGCTCTCCTTTAGGGCTGGGTTGGGATGAAGTGAAGATCCCTTGCGAAAATCAAACGCGGTGGTGGTTTTACAAAGGCATCGGTTGGCTCACCACGGCGCTGGCCATTTCGCTCGGCGCCAAGTTTTGGTTTGATCTGCTAAAACAGCTGGTTAGTTTTCGCGGCGGCTCGGGCGGTCAAGCGAGCGCGGGTGCGCGGGGGTAGTGAATTTCTATTCAAATCTTCCCAGATTTGCAAAAAAACAAAAACGCAACCGTCTCGTAAAGAAACGATTGCGTTTTTTGTTTGTGGAGGATACCGGATTCGAACCGGTGACCTCTTGCATGCCATGCAAGCGCTCTAGCCAGCTGAGCTAAACCCCCATTCAGTAAAGCGGGGGCAAAGATAGTGCTTGCGCGTGGAATGGGCAAATATTTGCAGTTTTTTTTGTGGGTGGGATATTTTGGCCATCAGTTATTCGCGCTGCGGCGCCAATAGTCATTTCTTTCGCACGGTCACTGCCACCCCCTCCACCGTCTTTCCGGTTTTTTTCGACGAACCGGCCCAGGCGCCTTGCGCTGCGCAGACGGGCTCTGCGGTATCTTGCAATTGTACGCAGTATTCAATTAGATAATCTTTCGCGTGTGGGCCGTGCAATTGCATGGCGAGGCCGATAACGCGTCGTCTGCCGTCTTGGGCGCCGGTATAAGCGTCTGGCGCTGTATTTTCCAGGATACCGGCGCCGGGTACGTTTAATTTGAAGGAAAGCGAGAGCCCTGGCAGGGTTTTGTCCAGGCTGATTTGAAGCCCGAGCACTTTTTTAGGCTGTGGCAGCCTGGCCATGCGGCCGTTTTGCAGCTGGATCGTTTTGCGGTTGCTGAACCGGACGATCCCCTGAATCAGGGCGTCGGCGGGATTTTTTGCTGCTTTTCGCGCATTTTCGACGGCCAGGCCGGCGTTGATTCGCCCGTAGCCGTACCAGACACTGTGTCCGCGCTCGTCGTATTCGCCTCCGCTTTCATCTATGCGGGTACAGGATTGGCGGATCAGGTCTTTGACTTCGGTTGGGGTCAGGGCGGGGTTTACAGCCAGCATGAGGGCGGCTACGCCGGCCATACCCGGGCATGCGCCGGAGGTACCGCCGAACGAATTGACATAATTACCGGTTTCATAACCGGCCTCGCTGATCCGGTCGGTTGTGCGGAGGCCTTCGCTGATGGGCGCCGGGTGCTGGAAGGGTTTCCAGCCGAAATCGCCGCTGGGGAAACTCACCCAGATACTTTTTCCGTAATCGCTGTACACGCTGCGCCTGCCGGTATCGTTGCAGGCTGCTACGGCGATGACGCCGGGGAAGCCCGCGTATCCGTCGTTGGCGGTATCCTCGTTGCCGTTGCCGGCGGCGAACAGGATGACACATCCTTTGCCATTCCGGCCCTTTTTCAGCGCGTATTCCATGGCGAGGCGGGTGCTGTCGGGCAGCGGCGTGTGGCGCCGGTGCGTGGGATCGTCGGGGTTCCACCACTGACCATCGGCGGGTCCCCAGGAGCAGGAGACGACATCGGCGCCGTGGTCGGCGGCCCAGACAAAGGCATTGGCTTCGGCCATACTGCCCAGGCCACTGCGGAGGCGGATCGGCATCAGGTTAGCTTCGGGGGCGGTACCCGAGGCGCCGTCTTGTAGTCCGGCCGCACAGGCGATGCCCGCGCAGGCGGTGCCGTGGTTGTCGTCCGGAGATTTTGGGCTGGAGTCGGGTATATGCATCGTGGCGTCGAAGGGGTGCACGATGCGGCCTTCGAATTCCGGATGCGCGGCGTCCATGCCATCGTCTATAACGGCGATGGTGACGCCCCTGCCGCGGGTGAATGTCCAAGCCTTTTGGATATCCACGTGTGCGTCTATGGATTTGCCGTTGATGGCCGTGGGGCCGAGGTGCCATTGCAGCGGGTGGATGCTTTTGAATCGCCGTTCCTGCACCAGTTCCGGGTGGCAGAATTCCACATTTTTTTCTTTGAGGATATTTTCGGCGATTTCGAAAACCTTTAGTCCGGCGCCCTCTGCGGCCTCTACGAAATAGGCATTTTTTGCGAAAGGCAGTTTGTTTTTTGTTTTCAGTTGGTATTTATCCAGGACTGCCTGACAATCTGTCTCCGAGGTTTTGTCATAGAATTTAATGAAAAAATTTTCGGTGTACAGCACTACTTCGCCACTCTCGGCGTCTTCCAGCACCCGGCCTGCAAAGCGGATCGCCGCTTCATCTTTTAGTGCGGCGCGGGTTTTATCGCGTTTTCGGGTTTCGGCGCCCTCCGGATTTGGGTCGGCAGCGTCCGGGCTGACGCGGCGGACGGTTACGCCGGCTTCCGGGAAAGCGGCGACCTCGGTGGTTTCGTCCACCAATTTACGGCACGCAGTGCTGAGGGGCGCGGCGTCCAGTTCTTTATTATCTTTGGTTCGGATGACCACTTTGTCCTGGCTTTCTACCAGATCAATGGTTTTTCCTTTTTTGCCGCCGTATTTAACTTTATACATTACAAAATATTAGGCGTTGAGTGTTCTTTTGTCTATCAGCGTATAGTACCACTGTCTTTGGCCGGTTTGCAGCGCCTGGCCGGTTACTTGGCGCCAGAACTTATAAAACTGTTCTGCACCGAAAACCACCTGGCAGGCCACCGACCAGTTGCGCACCTCTTCGTTCACCTCGAACGAATTTCTGTCTTCGGAGGAGGCAATTTGGGCGGAGACGAGTTTGGTGCGTTCGGCGCTGGTGTTAAAACAAATCTGCTTCAAATATTGTACCTCTTTTGCGGTGATGCCCGGCGTTTTAAAAAGATCATGCACGCGGGCCATTTCCTGGCGATGCGGGCGTGTTTGCAGTTCCAGATCCGGCAGTTTGCCGTCGAGTATGCTGAGGTACGTATCGCCGGGCCTGCCGTCCACATCCTCCAGGTCGCCGAGGAATTGGATTTGTTTTTCGACGATTCCCTGTACGTGGGCGGGTTGGATTGTTTCATTCCATTTTTTGATCGTCATTCTTTGCACGCCGGGGCGGATTTTAAAGTTATTATCCACGCTTCGGAGGATTCTCATCAGGGTTGCGGGCTGTTTTCTGCGTTTGATCCACAAGTCTGTCATCCATTCGATGGATGTTTTTATATCTATGGTTTTGGTTCTTCCGAGGTGTTGTACGATGAGGGTATCGTCATCGGCTTGGAGGAGTGATATGAGCGGTTTTCCGGCATTCTCTGCGAGGAATTGATAGGAGGGTCTATCGGCGCTGAAGCCCCATCGGGAGAGGATGGCGAAGATTTCGGTCAGGGCCATATTTTTCCGGAAGGCTTGTTCGCCGCCGGCGGTACCGCCGGGGAGGCTGCCTGCTGCGAGCATTTTTGTTGCGCCCGTGCTACCACCCGGGTGAAAATTGATACCCCGGCTGTCTGGCAGGTCGTAGCGCAGGTCGCGGTTTTGGGCGTCCCGGGCGGCGATGCGGAAGCCGCGGCCACCGGGTTGTTGGGCCTTGTGGTATCCGGCGCGTACGAGGTATGTTTGCGGGGGCACGCTGGGTTTTGCGTGGGTATTGCCGGGTTCAGTTGTGCCGATATATTGGTGGCAGTGCAGGTCGCCTTCCGCGTCCTTCCAGCAAACTACGAGCGTATCGTCCCAGGTGCTTTTAAGGCTGGGTTTCACGCTGCGGAGGCCGAGGATATTGGTGATATTGGGTTCGTCGCTCCACAGGCCGTTTCGGAGCAGGACGAGTCGGCGGAAGTATTCATAAAACCGACTGGGCGGGCTTCCTGGCGCCGGCATTTTCAGTGTGCCCTGGTTGTCTTTGAGGAGGGTGTTGGCGCTTTCGTCCATAAACTTGAGGAGGCGCAGTTCGGCAGGCGTAGTAGTATGTTGGCGCATGACCGTGCGGATGAACTGCGGGCCGGGCAGGCCATCCACGGTGATTCCGGCTTCTGCCTGCAGCAGGCCGATGCCGGCGATGATTTCATCCGGGATGAGGAGGCGGTAATCTTCAGGGGTTCCGCGCAGGCGGGTGCTCTGCGCGTAGGGAATCTTCGTTTTTTCGGCAGTAAATCGCGCGATGCGTATGGCGGCGTTGAGCGTCATAGCCGCTTCCTGGTCGCCGATCAGAAAGGATCGGCAATTGGAGATGGGCAGGGTTCCGAGGACGACGCCTGCGGCATTCCGGATGGCAATCTCGGTGTTATTCGGATTTATTATTGCTGTGAAACGTTTGTATCGGATTGGAAAAAGCATCATGCAGAATTTAAACACATATAACAAAGGTAGTAAT